>PANS01000013.1 GCA_002708415.1 Micavibrio sp.
CAATCCCTTTAATAATAATGCCGAATGTTTTGAGCATGCCGCGTATCTGGTTGACAACATCAGTGCGCATACTGACAAGATTGCTACGTGTGCGGAAGAGGGCGCGTGATTCATGGTTTTCGAAGCTTTTTATAGTCACTGGCTTGTACCAGCCACAGCGCATAATCTGCGCTATACCATGCGCATCGTTTTTATCGGTCTTGTTCATTTGCAAGCGTAAAACACCATGAGCATGGTAAGCATCAATACAAATGGCTGGAAGTCCCATGTCATTTAAGCCATGCCAGTGCCAAGTTGACAGATGTCCGCTTTCAAAACCAATCTTTACAGCATCAGGGGCATGTTCTTTTACCGCTGCACCAATACCTTCAGGTGTTGATTCGCAACTTCCTTCCCAAAGTTTGTTGCCATCACGATCAACCACACAAATATGGGTTTCGTCCTGCGATACATCTAAGCCTACATATTGTTTCATTTTTTACTATCTCCATTTATAATTAATAGTGTTGTAAGGACAATTATCATCCCAAAAGGGAAGCTCCTTGTCATACTTCGCATCTATTAAGCTAAATGTGATAATATATATTATGGAAAATAATATTATCTATCCATAGGGGATCTATATCTATCAGAGCACGCTCTATGGTCATCTTAAAGTGCTCTTATACCAATTCAACCTTATCAAAGAGCGTCAGGAAGTTTTCTGACGTAGCCTTGGCGACTTCTTTTTCTGTCAGGTTCTTCAAATCAGCAATGAACTGGCCTGTATGAGCAACATAAGCTGGCTGATTGGTTTTACCGCGATATGGCGTTGGCGCCAGATATGGCGCGTCAGTTTCAACTAACATCTTGTCCATTGGGACACGTTTAGCGATTTCTTGAAGCTCTAAGGTTTTCTTAAATGTCACAATGCCCGAAAATGATATGTGCCAGCCTTGCTCTAAAGCTTGATCGGCAAGCCAGTCAGTACCACTAAAACAATGCATAACAGCCTTTAATGTCCCATCATTTTCTTCTTTCATAATCTGTATTGTGTCTTCCTCTGCGTCACGCGTATGCACGACTAATGGCAGTCCAGTAGCAATACAAGCTTGTATATGTCGACGAAAAGAGGCTGCTTGTGCGTCTCTGGGCGCATTATTGTAGTAGTAATCTAGGCCTGATTCCCCTATTCCAATGCAGTTTTCATAATTTTTTGTAAATTCTATTATATCATCTGTACTGAATGCCTTTTCAGCTGTCTCGCCAGCATTATGTGGATGTGTGCCTATTGTGTGCCAAACATTGGTGTTGGCCGCTGTAATTGCTTTTAATTCATCTAATTCTTCTGAGATACGGCAACAAACAGTCATCATACCGTCAATTCCGACCTGTTGAGCAGCCTTTATCAACTCATCTGGCGTTCCCAGATCTCTAATGTTGGCATGATTTAAATGGCAATGACTATCAATCCACATGGTTCTTTACCCTTTTAAATACATGATAACGATGCCAAAGAGGATGAATGCGCCCCCTATTGCAGTCCCTATATTGATTTGCACTTCTTTTAAGATCCAGTAAGCAAAGATCATGGTGAATAAAGGGTATGATATTTCTATCAAGTTAACAGCCGTGGCATTTTTTAAATTGATAGCAACATAGATAAGAAATGTACCTGCAACATAACAGGCAGATATGATCATTATTTCTAAAAATAAAGATCTATTGCTGAACATGAGGTTGAAACCATCTTTTAGTTGGTTTGTTGCAAGACCTATAACCAAGCTAAATCCTAGATATATAATGCCCGTGACGATCATTAAAAAGATGGGTGTGATTTCGTTGCGCATCACTTTATCACTAAGGGCATAACTATACCCCCACATGATGGCCGTGCTTACGGCACAAATGAACCATAAAGAGCCGGCCATAATTTAAGCTGCCTTTTCTGCTGTATCAAGACGCGGAAAAATACCTTGGGGTTTATCAATTGCTGTTTCAGGCTGTAACTGATGTTCGCTGTTAATAAAGCTAAAGTCACGCTTATCGGCATCGATTTTCAATTGATCCAGCATTTTTGAACTCGAACTTGGTGTGACTGCTTGCGTAATAATGCCAAGCACACGAATTGTTTCGGCCAAAACATAGAGAACGGTTTTCATACGTTCCGGATCTTCTTTTTTGAGCGCCCAAGGCGCCTGCGCATCCACGTAAGCGTTCGCATCATTTACAAGGCGCCAGATGTTTTCTAACGCTCTGTTGAAACGCATTTGATCAACTTCTTCTATGACAGGTTTAACAAGGCGATTATGAGCGTGATCTAGTAATTTCTTGTCATCATCATTGAGTTCATTCGGTGATGGAATTTGCGCATCACAGTTTTTATGAATCATAGAAAGTGTACGTTGAACCAGATTGCCAAGTCCATTAGCCAAATCACTATTGATGCGTGTAATGGCATGCTCATGGGAGAAATTACCATCATTACCATGAGAAACTTCACGCATTAAAAGATAGCGCGTTTGATCCAGCCCGTACGTGTCAATGAGGTCTTGTGGAGCAATTACATTGCCAACAGATTTTGACATTTTTGCACCATCAACATTGATGAAGCCATGGGCAAAAATTTTCTTTGGAAGTTGAAGGTTGGCGGCCATTAAGAAGGCTGGCCAATAAATACAGTGGAAGCGAATAATGTCTTTACCTATAACGTGGTAGTCAGCAGGCCAGAATTTTTTATAGGCCTCCCCTCCCGTTTCCGGATAACCAATACCTGTGATGTAGTTGGTTAAAGCATCAAGCCATACATACATAACGTGACGTTCATCACCAGGAACAGGTACACCCCATGTGAAATTCGTACGGGAGATAGAGATATCCTGAAGACCAGATTTAACAAATGAGATAATCTCATTACGGCGGGATTCAGGCTCAATAAAATCTGGGTTGGCAGCAAAGAAATCAAGTAGTTTGTCTGTGTAAGCGGATAATCTAAAGAAATAGCTTTCTTCTTCTACCCATTCTACAGGCGCTCCAGATGGGGCGAGCTTATGCTTGTTACCATCTGCATCTACACCTTCGGTAAGTTCGCTTTCTGCAAAATATCCTTCATCACGTACCGAGTACCAGCCCTCATATTTTCCAAGATAAATATCATCAGGATTGTTTTCTTTAATCGCATTCCAAATGGCTTGCGATGCTTTGTAATGGCGTTCTTCAGTTGTACGAATAAAATCATCGTTTGATATATTAAGTTGATCAGTCATCGCGATGAATTCTTGTGCGACCTGATCACAGAAATCTTTTGGCGCCATACCATTCTTTTCTGCAGTCTTAGCCACCTTTTGGCCGTGTTCATCCGTTCCAGTTAAGAACATAACATCATGACCATCAAGGCGTTTAAAGCGTGCCATTACATCAGTAAGGATTTGCTCGTATGCGTGCCCCAAGTGCGGTGAACCATTTACGTATGAAATAGCGGTTGTGATGTAAAAAGGCTGCTTATTGGCACCCATGGTGAACTCCTAAAATATTTATAATGTTTATGCTATGCGCTTAAGTGAGCAAAGGCTCTTAAAACAGCCTGACGCTTATCCAGATTGGAAACGCGCGCCTGATCGAAGTGCTGTTTTAAGTTTTCACAGATGTTAAGCCATTGTTCAAGAGAATAATGCGCCATCATTGATGCAAAAACGCCAGAATTTAATGGTTTATCAAGCGATATAATGTTTTTGGCCTTTGCCAGCGTTATGGTTTCTGCGAGCCAAAGAAAAGATTGTTCAAATGCCTTATAAGCACTGTCTTGCCCTGCCCGACCCACATTATCAGCCATTTGGTGAATTGTGACCCATGGGAATTGCGGCCAACTACCGCATACTGAAAGCAACTCTGTTAAAATTTCAAGACCACCTTGTTCGTATAAATCAATGGCCTTTCTGATTTGTCCAGAGGACATGCTAAGGATCATAGACTCTTCGTCATTAGAAAGTGTGCTGCCAGCGACTTTACCAAGTAGCGTTTTCATGTGATCGTTATTAAGAGGTTGGCAGTTAATTGTACGACAGCGTGAGCGAATAGTCGGGATCATTGCACCTAGACGATGTGTAATCAAAATAAGTAGCGTGTTCTTTGGCGGCTCTTCAAGAATTTTAAGCAGTGCATTTTGCGCGTTTCTATTCATTGTGTCCGCATCATCAATAACAACAAGGCGCCAGCCGCCATTGGAGGCAGTCATACGTAGAAAAGGCGCAACTTTACGCGCTGTCTCAACATCAAGGTTCGCTTTACGTGCCCCCTTCTTGGTATCTATTTGGCGTTCAATAGTTAAAAGGTCAGAGTGCCCGCCAGCTGCAACTTGCGTAAAGGTTGGTTCATTTTTTGAGACATCGAGTGATGCCAGCGGCTCTGATGGCAATGCCTCACCAAACAAACCGCCTTGATCGCTATCATTATCTTTAAGGCCATTTTTTAAAAAGAAACGTGCAACGCGGTAGGCAAATGTAGATTTTCCGATGCCCTTTGGGCCAGAGAAAATAAGTGCGTGTGGCATTTGACCGCTCTCATAAAGATCAAGAATTTGTTTTTCTTGAGTTTCAAACCCTAGGCATATATTTGAATGGCGAGGTTCATCTAGCCCCTCTCCCGCTGTGCCTGCAACAAATTCATCTTTTTCGAGCAAGCTATCGAGCATTACGCAGCCTCTTTCAATAGATTGAGTGTTTGTTCTCTTAAGATTTTGGCAATCTCACGTTCTTCTTGAACTGCATCAACGATAGAGCAACGTTCAGGCTCTTGCTTTGCAATAGTTAGAAAACCTTGACGGATCAGTTCATGAAAGTCTGCATCGGCACTGTCATAATGGTCTTGTGGGCCGCCACGCTCTTCAATGCGTTTGATTGTTTCTTCTGAAGGGATATCTAAAACGAAGGTAATGTTGGGCATGACATCGCCAATAATTTGAACTTCCAAACACTCAAGAAAGAATGGATTCATGCGCTGTACGCTTCCTTGATAAACGCGCGTTGAATCTACATAACGATCACAAATTACAACGCGCCCTTGGGCAAGTGCTGGTTTAATCACATCTGTAATATGCATAGAACGCGCCGCATAAAGCAGCATTGTTTCCGCATCAGGTGTCCATTCAGGGCCAAATTCAGGGTGCGATAACAGGCTGCGAATTGTTTCGGCAGCTGCGGTGCCACCAGGCTCACGTGTAATAACAACGCTGTGGCCTTCTTGGATAAGCGCTTCTTGAAGATGTTCTATTTGCGTGGTTTTACCCGCACCTTCTCCACCTTCTAGCGTGATGAATAGTCCGTCATGTGTCATGTGATTTATACCCTTAACTAAAGAGCATTCTTCATCAAGAGTTTCATATTAGCAAGGGCGCGTTTGAAAAAGCCCAGAACTTCTACATCTTGAGCGGCATAAAGCGGTGCTTCAAACTCACCCATATTATCTGGTAAACTTAATTTTAAGACGGCAACTTGATCGCCTTGATGTACAGGTGCTTTTAATGGGCTTTTGTAATGAACTGTTGCTTTAATATTATCACGTCCAGCTTTGGAAAGCGTCACACGCAAATCTTCTTGAATGATTAGCGGTACAAGGTCTGCTTTACCAAGTAATACTTTTGCGCCCGCGACTTCACTTCCTTTTGGATAAATTGTTTTATTTTCAAAACCATTTAAGCCCCATTCAATAATTTGAGCTCCGACATCGGCACGTTCTTTTTCATTTTTAAGACCATTAACAACCATAATGACGCGGCGATTATCATTTGCGGCAGAACCAATTAGTCCATAACCGCCAATTTCTGTATGGCCTGTTTTTACGCCATCTGCGCCAATATTGCGATAAAGTAGCGGGTTGCGATTTGGTTGTTTGATTTTGTTAAACTCAAATTCCTTTTCTTTATAAAAGCCATAATATTCAGGAAAATCTTTCATGATAGCTTTTGTTAAAATAGCAAGATCTTCAGCTGTAGAATAATGGTTTGCATCAGGCCAGCCGCTCGCGTTGGTAAAGTTAGAGTTTTTCATGCCAAGTTGTTTTGCTTTTGTAGTCATTTTACGAGCAAACACATCTTCTGAGCCCGCAAGCCCTTCTGCTAGAACGATTGTGGCATCATTTCCAGATTGCACGATAACGCCGCGAATAAGATCTTGAATTTTGACCTTTTTATCGACTTCAACAAACATTTTCGAACCGCCCTTTTCCCATGCTTTTTTACTGACTTTAAATTCAGTATCCATAGAAATTTCACCGCGTTTGAGCGCATCAAAAACCATATACATGGTCATAACTTTACTCATGGATGATGTGGGCATTCTCTGGTTTTCATTTTTAGCAAAGAGCGTTTGACCCGTTTCAACATCCTTTAGGATGGCTTGCTTGGCTGCAGTTTGCATCTTTGCCATGGCCGGATGTGCCGAATATGCGACAACAAAGCAAGCACTAATGAAAGCGAGAATTGATAGATAACGCATATTGGTTTGTCCTGCCTTTTTGTAGGTCTATTCTGCTATGACGATGCCGTTTTTACCAGAGGCTTGAAGAGCGCTTAGTGCGGATGCCGCCTCTTCGTTACTTGCATAAGGGCCCAGCTTTACACGGAATGTTGGTGTGTTGTTACTGCGGCTTAAATATACTTTTGAATTACCGTGAGGCGATAACGCGTTGCTAAGATTAAGAGCATTTTGTTCATTGCTGAATGCGCCAGCTTGAATATAAAAATTCGAAGGTTTTGTGCTCGGAACAGTATAAACTTCCAATGACCTAACTTCTGCAGGTGTCAGTCCTGCAACCTTCAAAGTTTCATGTGGCAGTTGTGGTTTGACTGACGGCACTTTAGATGGTGGCGCTATTGCCATTTTTGTAATTGGTTCGTATTGAGGTTTTGCGCTTGGTGGCGTTGCATAGTGAGCCGTTGTTTGTGTTGCCGCAGGTTCGATTTTTGTCATGCGAATTGCGTTATCATTATTGTTTCGCGCATAACGGATATTCCCCTTTGTGTGTACTTTGTTTTGGTTTAACGCTACTTCATAACCTGTTGTATCGATGCGTTGTTTAGCCATGGAAGCTACTTCGCGGCTTGCTTGGTTCATGACGTCAATTTTTACTTTTGCTGTGCCCTGCCCTTTAAAGCCAAGAAGTTCAGCTGCCCTTTCCGATACGTCTAAAACACGATTGTGAGCATAAGGACCACGGTCATTGACGCGCAAGACTAGCGAGCGGCCATTATTAAGGTTGGTGACACGGATAATACTTGGAAGTTGAAGTGTTTTATGCGCGGCAGTTAATTCATTTTTGTCAAATGTCTCACCATTGGCCGTCATTTTTCCATGGAAATTAGGGCCATACCACGAAGCAACACCAGTTTGCGAATAGCTGAAACGTTCTTTTGGATAATAACGCTGCCCTGCAATTTTGTAAGGCTTGCCGACTTTGTAATAGCCAGCGCTTTTTCCTTTGTCTCCTTGCATAGGAATTTGTTTCAAAACGTGCGAAGCATATTGTGCTTCACTACAAGATGAAAGAAGAACAAAACTTACCGTTGCCATTGTTAATGTTTTTAAAAGTTTCATGATATTTACTTCAGATTATTTGTTTTAGAGTTGATTAAAATTAGTAAGTAGCTAACTGATCAGCCAGAAGGCCAACCGATGTTGCAAAATATGTTGATCGGTTCCACGCCATAATTGTTTGATAATTATTGTACACTATATAGGCCTCTCCCGCCACTCCATCTGGCGCAACAATGGAAGCTATCATATTTTCTTGCGGCAACACCTGCCCATCTATCTTTCTAATTCCTAGATTAGCCCAGTATGATAGCGGTTTTTTGATTTTTGCACCGACAAGGCTCTTAGAAAAACCGCTTGGGAGCTTAACGCGCCTGCCCCAGCGTTCACCGGTCTTCCAGCCATTTTTCTTTAAGTAATTTGCACTAGAAGCAAATATATCAACTTTTGTTTTCCATATATCTCGCTTACCATCACCATTATGATCAACAGCGTAAGCATTAAAACTTGAAGGCATAAATTGATTTTGTCCCATAGCGCCCGCCCATGAACCTTTCATGTTAGCCGCAGAAATATGCCCAGCATCAATGATTTTAAGGGCGTTCATAAGCTCTTTTGTAAAAAATTCAGCGCGACGCCCTTCCCAGGCAAGTGTTGCAAGAGCTGGAACCACTTTAAATCCACCTGTATTACTTCCGAAATTGGTTTCAATTCCCCAAAGAGCAACGATAAATTGTTTTGGAACGCCGTATTTTGCCTCTACTGCGTTTAGAGCGCTTAGATTCTCGCGGATAAGGCGGCGTCCTTTATTGATACGATTTTGGTTAACAATCATCTCGCGATACTGAACGAAGGTTTTCTTCCATTCAGGCTGTTTTTTATCAAGATCAATGACTTTTTGAATTGGTTGAATATCGTTTAGCGCAGCATTTATAGTTTTCTCAGAGATTCCTTGGGCTCGCGCTTTATTTTTTGCAGATTCGAGCCAACTGTTAAAGCCTGTTGTTTGTGCTAATGCACTAGTAGAAAGTATAGTAAAAGCAATAAGTAATATTACTTTGTTAAAGCAATGCTTTATCATTTAACTCCCTCTTATCTGCGCTATAATTGTTGTAAAGGCGATTTTATTGAGGTGCGAGGAAAGAATAAAGCACTTTTTCCTGTAATGTAATAAACACCCACACCGATAATTTCTTTCAGCGCCTTATGCAGAAAGAAGAAGTTTCCTACAACATTAAATGAGTTTTGTAAAAGCCTATATTTGCCCGTCGTTTTCATGCCTGTTGGGTAAGGAATAACTTCCCAATCGAGTTGCTTAAAGACGGCCATTGTACGCGGCATATGAAAGGATGACGTAATCACAATCCACTGTTCACCTTTTTTTGGTTGAAGCAGTTTTTTCGAAAAAAATGCGTTTTCATAAGTGTTTTTAGATTCACGCTCATAGATGAAGCCATCGCCATCAAAGCCCATCATATTGATAAAATCTTTAGCATCATCCGCTTCTTTGCGATTAGGTCGTAAAATATTTCCAGACCCACCACTAAAGACCTTTTTGGCATTAGGGTATTGTTTGGATAAGGCCATAAAGTCAACTATACGGCTGATATTGCTATTAACTGCTATACGCCCTGTTTTCTCTGATAGATATGAGTTAAAAGAACCGCCTAAAACAATAATACCATCAATATCCTCGGGCATTGCTTCAGGAACGCTGTACTGGCGTTCTAAAAAAACGAGCATATTGTATCCTACGGGTAAAAATCCAAGGGTAACAAACACACACGTTACGATGATTAAAATTCTTGTTCCAACCGCTTTTTTAAAGCGATAAACCACTAGCCCGATCAGCAATAAAAACCAAATTGCATTTAGCGGAGCGACCAAAAGCCAGAAAATCTTTGAAATTGTGAAAAACATATCATTTTTTATCATAAAGGGGCTTTACGAAACAGGTTTTGATGAGTAGTTTGCACCTGTTTTATAAAACAACCAATCTTGCGGACAGATGGCAGAGCGGTTGAATGCACCGGTCTTGAAAACCGGCATGGGTTTATAGCCCATCCAGGGTTCGAATCCCTGTCTGTCCGCCACTTTTTCTCTTAAATTAAAGTTTTATTATGCTGCCCAACGTTCTGCACGTTCAACATACCATTTAATGATTTCTGGCATTTGCTCTTCCAGGCTAATTTTAGGCTTCCAGCCAAGAGCTGTGATTTTATCCCAGTTTACTGCATAACGGCCGTCATTGAACGGGCGATCTTCTACATAGGTAATGTAGTCATCTTCGGATTTATCAAATAAACCACAAAGCATTTTTGCCATTTCAATGTTTTGATATTCTTGTGTCGTGCCGATGTTATAGCACTCCCCTATTTCTCCTTTATTGGTCAGAACCATAAGCGCATTGGTAAAATCACGAACAGCTAGGAAATGACGTTTGTTTTCTCCATTACCGTGTAGTGTAAGCTTTTCATCGTTATTAAGCATGAGAATAAATTTAGGAATGATTTTTTCAGGATATTGGCGTGTTCCAAACATATTGTTGGCGCGGATCATGATAACAGGCAGATTGAAGGACTGCATAAATCCACGAATGACCATTTCGGCAGCGGCTTTTGATGCAGAATACGGGTTGGTTGGCTTTAGCAAAGCTTCTTCATGTGCTTCGCCCTCTAGAACTTCGCCGTATACCTCGTCCGTACTGACATGAATGATTTTTGGTGTTTTTAATTTACGGCATGTCTCCATAAGGCAATGTGTGCCCACCACATTTGTTTGGGAGAACACTAATGAATTGCCAAATGAGTTATCGACATGACTTTCTGCGGCGGCATGAATGAGTAGATCCGCCCCTTCTAATGCTTGTTCGCAGGTGGCTAAATCACAAATGTCACCGACGATAAGATCAAAGTTCTTATTACCTATATGGCGCTGTACATTTCGAATATCGGCGGCGTATGTCATTTTGTCTAAAACAACGATTTTAGCATTAGGATAATTTTCTACATACTCATCGACAATGTGTGAGCCAATAAATCCCGCCCCACCTGTGATCACTATTTTTTTCATAATTTTATCCTTTTGCGATATTTGTAAAAAGCTGTTCCCATTTATCATACACGTGAGCGGGCGTAAATTCTTTGATTTTTTCTTTTGCGTTTTGTCCCATAACGGCGCGTTTAACATCGTTACTCATCATGGTATCCATGACTTTGGCTAGGTCATCTGAATTATCGTTACCTTTGGCTAATAATCCAGTTTTGTCTGGCTCAATAAGATCTGAAACACCGGCACAATTTTGAAAGCCTATAGAAGGAAGGCCGTGCGCCATCGCTTCGGCGAGCGCATTTGGAAAACCTTCCCATAGTGATGACAGACAGAATAGCTGTGCGTTTGTATAATAATCTTGAGTTTTTTTTGAATAACCGATGAGGTTTACACGTTCGTTCAGGTCGTTTTCTGCAATAAATTCTTCTAAACGGTCACGATGATCGCCTTCCCCAACGATCACTAAATCCCATTCAGGGTGCTTGTCAGCAATAAGAGAGAATGCCTTAAGCATAACCAGGTAGTTTTTTTGGTAAGAGAGCCTTCCAACAGAGAGGAGTGTTTTGTTCTCTCCCTCTTTTCCTTTGGGATGTGCTGTATTGGGGGGTGGAAAAACAGGGTTTGGAATGACTTCTATCTTTTTTCGTAAGTATTTTGGATAGAGATCAACATAGCTAGGGCATTGTATCGTAATGTTTTTGGCTAATCTGAAGCTGTTATAGCGCAAATGTTTATATTTTCCATCACTGGTGAAATCAAATCGTGAGGGTGAGTTACGCTCTGCAGCAATTACAGGTACGCCTGTTCCAAGCGCAGCCAGCGCAAGAGTTAAAAAAGCACCATCTTGAAAGCCTGTTGCGACATCAATTTTATGTTCTTTTAAGATAGCTCTTATTTTCTTTAAGCGTGTAAAACGTTCTTTACGGTCTGCTTTATGTTGCGCATCAACGGTAGAGACTTTGTGCCATGTGATATTGGCGGCTAAATCATACTCAATTTCAGCGCTTTCCGTATCGAGAGAAAGCAGATGGCATTTGTGCCCACGGGCGCTCATCTCATTAACAAGTGCCGTTGACATATGCTCAACACCGCCAAAGATGCCATGATATTGGCGGTTCATAACGAGTATGTTTAGAGACTTGGTCATTTGTTATTGGGCCATTTTCTTTTCGTGTTTCATGCGGTTTGGAGCGGAACGCCAAAATTGATCCCATGTCCATGTTGGATATTTTACGAAAAGTTTGATGAGTTGAAGAATTGATTTAACGCGCTCCTGCCCAAAATGGTGAAAGCGCAATTTAATCCAATCTTGAGCGTAATTATAACGGCGTGGCGGCGTAAATAGATCTTGGTGTTTTTCGGCTAAAGCAAGTTCACTTTTATAGCCTACTTCAGGACGTTTATCATGACCAACTGAGGCTGATTGAATGACAAGTTGTTCAGGGCAACCGATAAAATGCCCGCCTGCTTTTGCTAAACGTAGGGCAAAATCAGTATCTTCTGTACGGCGCATTGTCGTGTCATAGAGACCAACAGTTTCATAAGTTGATTTACGCACCATGAGTGAACAGCTTGGCGTACCGCAGCCAAAAAAGACTTCTGGATTACGTCCCATATAAAGCTGACATTGAATAAGGTCTTTTCCGATTGGCACTTTTGGTTCTGATCCAATGGCCTTAAAAGGCGCCTGATATCCATTGTCGTATTGTTTGTAACCAGACGTCCAACAAGCTAGCATGGTTGTTCCATGTTCTTTTTCATAGCTTAAAATCTTATTGAGCTGCGTTTGTAAACGCATTGGAAGGCTTGTGTCGTCATCATCAAAGATAGCGATGAATTCACCATTTGCATTTTGAATGATGGTGTTAAGCGCGCCAGCAAAGCCAGTATTCTGTCTATGTTCAATAAACCGGATGTTCTCATGCCCTTTTATTGCGGCGCGTACAACAGCCTTTGAATTATCAGAAGAACAATCATCAACGATAATAATTTCTTTGTTTTCGTATTGTTGCGCCAATGCGCCTTCAATGGCTGTTGCCATTGTGTCTTCTGCATTAAAGCAGGTTAAGCCAACAGTGATGAGTGGGGAGTTATCCATTAAGCTCTCCCAAGTGCCATTTTTTAAAACTGCTGCGCGTGTCTTTTGCAGGCACAGACCAGCACAGTTTTTTTATCGTTTTGATCGGATGCTTCAAAAACATCATACTTAAAAGAAATAAAAATTTCAGTTTTTGATTATGAAGGTTAGCGTAACGTACATCGAGCCATTCGAGAGCGAATTTATACCATCCCTCTTTTTCTAAAAAATCTTTATGTTTTTCAGTAAAAAATTTTTCAACACCATATTCTTTGTCGAGCGTTTTTTCCGCGCCTGTCGTCATGGCCTGATGAACAAGGGGTTCTTCTATGCCAACAAAGTGCCCACCGTTTAAGGCAAAGCGAATAGAGAAGTCGGTATCTTCGCCGCGGCGCATATCTTCGTCAAAACCATTTAAGTCACGAAAGACTTTTGTGCGCCCCATGCGCGCGCAATTCGCGCACGAGCCTACAATGTTTGTTCCATGATTACCGAGATAACCGTAAAGCACACGACGAACCATATCGATGCCGTGTGGCGCGATGCCCGCATTTGTGCCAACAGTTTGTTCATAGCGTTGCAGTCCATTTTCAAAGGTTTGAATGCGCGCAACATGGCAAAGAACATCCGTTGTGCCAGTTTCTTGTTCGTAAGCCGTAATGCGTTCATATTGTGCAGTTAAGCGTTGTGGTTGACTAATATCATCATCATCAAAAATAGCTATAAATCCACCCTTTGCGTTTTTAATGATGGTGTTAAGCGCGCCAGCAAAACCAGTATTTTGCTCGTGCGGTATATAGTTGATAATTTCGTTTTCTGTGGCAAATTTTTCTAATAGAGCGCGTGAACCGTCGCTCGATCCGTCATCAACGATAATAATCTCTTTATTGGCGTAGTCTTGTGACAAGGCGCTTTCAATGGCAGCACCAATTGTATCTTCTGCATTAAAACAGGTCATGCCAATAGTGATGAGAGGAAGCATTATTTTTTAGTTCTTTTTGGCAACAATAATATAATTAACGGTCCATTGATTAGAGAAGGCTTTTGGATCTTTATCCAATATATCCAATACAAATTTTTCTAATCTTTGGATTTGTAGGCATATCCATTTTATGAACCAAGATAATAGTTGGATTACTTTTATTTTTTTCAAAATACCGCGATCAAAGGTCTGCATGTAAATTCCAAAATACATACCTAAAATATACCAAAACCCTCCGACTTTCTTTGTTTCAATAATTGATAAGCCATTTTCTTCAAGCACCTTATCCATGTAGTGCTCTGTAAAGCGTGTGTAATCATGTGGTTCTGCATGAAGTGGGTAAAGAAAGGGAAATGAGCATAAAAACAAGCCATCTTTTTTAAGAATGCGGGCACTTTCTTCGATTGCCTTCAGCGGTTTGTCCAGATGCTCTATAACTTGAGAGGATATAACGGCATCTGCCTCTCCATCTTCAACAGGTACGTTATAAGCAGAACCTACAAGATCAATAAAACCTTTTTCATAAAATCCATTTTCAATATCAACACCAACGTGTTTTTTGACTTTTTCTTTTAGTTTCTTTGAAAATGGGTTTGGGCCACAGCCAATATCATAAACAGTCATTTCTGATGTTAAATACTTATCAAAATATTCTGACAAAGCATCCCTGACATCTTGCCTTAAATTTACGGTGCGAAAAAGCACGTGAAGAAACTTAGAATTCATTATTCTCTCTTTTGCTGATTTTGCGATAAAATCCAAAGTTATAAGTGTTTTTACGCGAATATAATTATATATCAAGATTTTAGTCGCTATTTGATATAAATGTTTGTATTTAGGTTCACGATGCCGATTATAAAAAAACAATTAAAGGACGCGTTGAGCTATGTCTTGAAATACAAAAAAGTCATAGAAGATTTTTTATATATGTATTTCGTGGTAATTATTCAGCGTATTCTAGGCTTTGCTGTCACCTTTTTTTTAGTTCGCGCCTTATCACAAAGCCAATTTGCAGAATATACTCTTATCATTGGCTATCTTAGCCTGTTAGCCCCTTTCAGCTTTCCTGGCATTGGTAATGCTCTTATGCAGTCAACAGCAAGGGGATATAACTCACTTTATCCTTTAGCGTTAAAGCTGACATTTTTAGGTACTGTGTTTGCGGGCTTAATCCTTCTTATTCTTGCCTATGTGCATAGTATTGAGGGGGATTATAGCGTGACTTTAAAGGCGAGCCTTTTTTTTGCGGC
>PANS01000014.1 GCA_002708415.1 Micavibrio sp.
CACGCCGACAGAGCGCACAGGAAGAAGAACAGCAAAGGCCTGCCAAATTTCATCATAAAGGCCGGCCTTTTTAATTTCATCAATGTAAACCGCGTCGGCTTGGCGAAGAATGTCGAGCTTTTCTGGTGTGATTTCACCCGGCAAGCGGATCGCAAGGCCTGGTCCAGGGAATGGATGGCGAGCAATAAAGTCTTCTGGCATGCCGAGTTCTCTACCAAGGGCGCGCACTTCATCTTTAAATAGCTCACGCATTGGCTCAACCAACTTCATATTCATGCGCTCTGGCAGGCCGCCAACATTATGGTGTGATTTAATCGTTACCGATGGACCGCCCGTAAAGGAAACAGATTCAATCACATCTGGGTACAGTGTCCCTTGCGCGAGGAAGTCCGCGCCACCAATACGTTTTGCACAATCATCAAAGACATCAATAAACAGGCCGCCAATGATCTTGCGCTTTGTTTCGGGATCAGAGACACCATCCAGCTTCCCAAGAAAGAGATCAGACGCATCTTCGTGGATAAGCGGGATATTATAGTGATTACGGAACAGATCCACGACTTGCTCGCTCTCGCCCATACGCATCATCCCTGTATCAACATAGATACAAGTGAGTTGATCGCCGATGGCTTCATGAAGAAGTACCGCCGTTACTGAACTATCGACACCACCAGAAAGACCGCAAATAACCTTTGCCTCGCCCACTTGTGCGCGGATCTTGGCAATTGCTTCTTCACGAAAGGACGCCATGGTCCAATCGCCTGAACAACCACATATATTATGAGTGAAATTACGATAGAGCTCTGCCCCGTGCGTTGTATGCACAACTTCTGGGTGGAACTGAACGCCGTAGAATTTCTTTTCTTCATTCGCGATAATCGCAAATGGCGCGCCGTCTGATTTACCGATAGGCGCAAAACCTTCTGGGAGCTCTGATACGTGATCGCCGTGGCTCATCCATACTTGTTCATTGCTCGCATTTTCCCAAACGCCTGCGAAAAGCGGTGAACTTGCGGTGATATCAACGAAAGAACGACCAAATTCACGTGAACCGTCCGTTTTATTCTCTTCGCCTTCCACTTTACCACCAAGCTGCTGCACCATCACTTGTTGGCCATAGCAAATGCCGAGTACAGGGACGCCCATTGTAAAGACGCATTCAGGAACACGTGGGCTGTCTTCATCGAGCACGCTACATGGGCCGCCTGAAAGGACAATCCCTTTGGGGTTATACGCCTTTATCTTTGCTTCCTCCGCGGCATTAAACGGCCATACTTCACAGTAAACACCACTTTCGCGAATTCGGCGGGCTATAAGTTGCGTAACCTGCGACCCAAAATCCAAGATCAAAACATGATCATGTTGAGGGGCAGAATTTTCTTGAGATATATTAAGTGCTTGTTCCATGTGATTTTCTACCGTTTTGGTCGATAAAAAACAAGCCTAAACCCGTAGCTACAAACGAAAAACAGTGTCAGTGCTGTTGCAATTCTTCAGAAATAGCGGATACTGGCATTTACTGTGTTTTCTACAGCTTGCCTTAACAAAATGTTTATCAAAATCTTTTAAAACAAACCGATGATAGAAACCAAACCAACGATAAGTTTTGAATTCTTTCCTGCCAAAACCGAGGCAGGGTTAGAGAAGTTAAAAAAAGACGCCGCCATTTTATCAGGGCTCAATCCCACCTATATGACCGTAACCTACGGTGCAGGAGGATCAACACAGGATAAAACTTTTGAAATTGTTGAACAGATGCAAGAGCTAACAGGCAAACCTATCGCTTCGCACCTCACCTATATCAATAAACCAAAAAAAGAGATTTATGCTCTGGCCGATGAGATTTGGGATCGCGGCATTCATCATCTTGTTGCTCTGCGTGGCGACATGCCTGAAGACTTAAATTGGCCACTTGATCCAGATGAAGATTATTTTCAATACACATCGCACTTTGTTGCCGCGTTAAAAGCGCGTCAGGACTTTGAAATTTCTGTCGGCGCCTATCCAGAAAAACACCCTGATGCGCCATCACTCGATGCAGATATAGAAGCGCTCATGAAAAAATGTGATGCCGGAGCGGATCGCGCCATCACGCAATTCTTCTTTGATAATAAACATTATTACGAGTTTTTGGAGGCTTGCGCTAAAGTTGGTATTAACAAACCCATCGTACCTGGTATTCTTCCTATTCACGACTTTGAAAAAATGATGGGCTTTGCCAAAATGTGCAATACAACTGTGCCTTACGAAATTCAAAGACGTTTTATTGAATCGCCGCCCGAAGACCACACAAAAATAGCAGAAGAAATTTTCATTACACAATGCCGTGATCTAATTGAAAACGGCGTATCACATTTCCATTTCTACACGCTGAATAAAGCAGAAATGCTTGAACATGCCTGTAGAGAACTTGGACTAAACAAATAATTATTATATTTTAAGGAGAAAGACATGACGCTCGCACTAAATTTAGGATTCCCGCGTATTGGTGAACGCCGCGAACTTAAAAAAGCTGTCGAAAGCTATTGGAAAGGCGAAACATCACAAGAAGATTTGCTAGCCGCTGGTAAAGAACTACGCACCAAGCATTGGAGCTTACAAAAGAACGCTGGTATTGATTATCCGCCAAGTAATGACTTTTCATTTTATGATCAAATGCTTGATATGAGCTGCCTTTTAGGCGCTGTTCCTGCGCGTTATAACTGGTCAGGTGAAACAGTTGATCTGGACACCTACTTTGCAATGGCGCGTGGTCGTCAACAAGATGGTCAAGATGTGATCGCAATGGAAATGACAAAGTGGTTTGATACAAATTATCACTACATCGTTCCCGAACTCACGAAAGATCAAAGCTTTAAAATTTCATCATCAAAAATTTTTGATGAACATGCTGAAGCCAAAGCTGCAGGCGTAGACACTGTGCCTGTGATCATCGGGCCAGTAACTTATCTATCACTCGCCAAAGCCTCAGGCGCAGAGTTTGAAACAACAGATCTTATTGACCGTCTAGTACCTGTTTATGCAGACATTTTAAACCGCTTGCATGAGCAAGGCGCGCTATGGGTGCAAATTGATGAGCCGTGCCTTTGCCTTGACTTAAGTGCCGCGCAGAAAGAGGCGTACACAAAGGCCTATGTAGAGCTTTCTAAATTAGCACCAAATACATTCATCTCTCTTGCTACTTACTTTGAAGGTATACGTGACAATGAAGCTCTCGCCTTTTCACTTCCTGTTGCCGCTATCTCTGTTGATTTAGTTCGTTATCCAAATCAACTCGATAGCTGCATCACAAAAGCAAAAGAAACAGGAAAAGGTCTACGCCTTGGTCTTGTTGATGGCCGTAACATTTGGCGCAATGATCTATCTGCATCTTTAGAAAAGCTCGAGAAAGCAATCGCAGCGCTTGGCGCAGATAATGTTCAAGTTTGTAGTAGTTGCTCTCTTCTACACTCTCCATTTACACTTGAAAATGAAAATACGCTTGATAGTGAATTGAAAAGCTGGATGGCCTTTGCTGTTCAAAAGCTTGATGAGATTGCAACACTTGCTAAAGGCGCCAATGAAGGCCGTGATGCGATTGCTGATAAGCTCGCCGATAGTGATGCCGCGCAAGCTTCACGTAAAAGCTCTGCCCGCATTCACAATAAAGCCGTTCAAGATCGCTTAGCAGCAGCAACACCAGAAATGGCGCAGCGAAAAAGCCCCTTTTCAACGCGCGCGCAAATTCAACGTGAAAAACTAGGACTTCCGGCATTTCCAACAACAACAATTGGTTCATTCCCGCAAACACAGGAAATCCGTAAAGCACGCGCCGCATTCAAAAAAGGTAATCTTGATGAAAATGCCTACGAACAAGCGATGAAAGATGAAATTGGCCGCGTTGTTGATTATCAGCACGCCGTTGATCTGGATGTTCTTGTTCATGGAGAACCAGAACGTAATGATATGGTTGAGTATTTCGGGGAGCAATTAGAAGGTTTCACTTTCTCAAAACTCGGCTGGGTTCAATCTTATGGATCACGCTGTGTGAAACCGCCCATTATCTTTGGTGACATTTCCCGCCCCAATGCCATGACTGTAAAATGGGCAGAATATGCACAAAGCCTAACAAAGAAGAAAATGAAAGGCATGCTGACTGGCCCAATCACCATTTTGCAATGGTCATTTGTGCGTAACGATCAGCCAGAAGAACTGACAGCAAAACAAATAGCCTTTGCCATTCGGGATGAAGTGGTTGATTTAGAGTCTGCCGGCATTGATATCATTCAAATTGATGAGGCGGCGATCCGTGAGGGTCTTCCTATCCGTAAAGAAGATTGGAAAGATTATTTAAATTGGTCAGTTGAAGCGTTCCGTATCTGTGCTTCTGGTGTCAAAGATAGCACACAAATCCATACCCACATGTGTTATTCAGAGTTCAATGACATGATTGAAGCTATCGCCGCTATGGACGCCGATGTTATTTCTATTGAAACGTCACGCTCACAAATGGAACTCCTTGATGCCTTTGAGCGCTTCCAATATCCAAATGAAATTGGTCCAGGCGTTTATGACATTCACTCTCCGCGTATTCCAAGTACAGAAGAGATGACTGACCTACTTGAAAAAGCGGCTAAAGTTATTCCTGTTGAACAGCTTTGGGTTAATCCAGATTGCGGCCTTAAAACCCGCGGATGGGCAGAAGTCGAGCCCGCCCTTAAAAACATGGTTGATGCGGCCAAACAAGTACGGCAAAAACTAGCCTCATAAAAAACGTTACAAATATTAAAAAGGCGGCTTTAATTAAAGTCGCCTTTTCTTCATTTAAATCATATAAATTATTAAACTTTTCGCGCTAAGGCTTGCGAAAGCTTCTTTCCTTTGGCACTTAATGTCAAAACTTTACGGCGTTTATCATCTTTAGCATATTTAACTAAAACCAAACCATAGGGCTTACCCATACGGCGATAATTCGATAATGCGCCAATTGTACGAGACATAACGGACATTGAAATTCCTGTGCGCTCTGAAATATCTTTCAGTGACGCTCCTTCGTCCTTAACAATCTCGATAAAGACCAAAGCCCACTGCAACGGAAACTCAGCATCAATTTTTGTGAACTCGTTTAATATTTTCTCTAACTTTTCCATTTTCTTTATTGACATTTGACGCCCTCCTTTTTGGGACCCATTTACCAGATGTGTACATAATTTGTACATATGGTATATCAATAATAGTTTCGTAATGGAAAGTGTTTTTTTGAAAAAATGGCCTTGAACCAAAATCTTTTTTCAATTCAAGCGATAATCCTCGGACACGACCGAGCTTTAGATAAGTTATCATTATTTTCCCCTTCACAATGATAATTACTCAAGTTTTACTCTTTGTAATAATGAAATAAGTTACGCGCGTAATTTCTGACGCGATGTAACAGTTGATGGATAACACCCTGTTTTTTCTAAATAGTGTGCAAATGAAATGCGGAAGTGTTTGCGGATAGACCAATACAAGCGAATGCTTTCAATCGCCATTTGACGGTGCATTTTTCCTTCCATACCTCCGTATAACAATTCAATAAGATCGGTCTGGTCGATCTGTGTTTTTTTCCAATTTTTATAGCGTTTAATAGCTGCATTACATAAAGCTTTATACACAGCCTCTTTATCAGCCAATTGTTTCACTTCAAAAATTTCAAGATTCTTGGTTAATATATCTGGTGTTAATAATGTTATATTATCAGTCATACTTTTTTGTCCCTGCCCGTTTAAATGTTTTTCCCTTATGAAGAAAAATAGTTAATAAATATTTAACAAAACATAAAAAACCCCCTAATTTAGACGTTTTTAGGTAAAAATTACGTGTAATCATTAAAATAAATACTATTTATGGTTGTAAAATAATTTACGGCGCAACTGATCCAGCACCTCTTTTTCATACTGAGCAGAACCACCCATCTTTTGATGATCGCTCCCAATCAAGATATCCTGCCCCATAATAACAACAGGCTGATCTAACCCCTTTATAATAATAGGCGCATTAGAAAGCGGGCAATCGATTTCACCATGATGAGAATAAATCGCGCCATCTAAATGAGAAGTTGTACTTAAGTCACAAGAAAAAATACTTGGACATGAAAAACGTGCCTTTGTAAAATCAGCGCCATCAATTAACATTTGAGAACAATACGCCCCGTGAAAATTAGCACTAATAAACGATCCTTCCGAAAGACAAGCATCTTTTAAAACAGCTGTTCTAAAATCCGCACCATCAAAACACCCATCACTCATATCTGCGCCCGTTAGATCTGCACCCCAAAAACACGCATTAGGCATTTTAGCCATATCAAGTCGAGCACCAGACAGATTTGCTTTTCGTAAATTTATTCCGTCAAGGCAGACACCTTCAGAGATGGCTTCCTCAACAGATTCTTTGATTGTTAAATGCGAACTTTTGAAAAGCGTATCCCCACACACAGATTGTAAACGCATAAATAATACTCCTTAATTTATATACATGTTAAATACCAACTTAATAAATATATAGTTGGTATAAAGACATTATATTGTCAAGAAGATTATATAATTTTTTAGAAATATCTCATTCTAGGGCATTAAGATGTGCGCTGTAACACGGCTGCAAAAAACCCATCAGTATCGCTTTGAAGCGGCGAAAGCCTTAAATACGGCTCAGACTCAGGATACTTACCCCACTCATCTTCCCAGACCTTTGATAGGGGCAAAACTTCATATTCAGGATGGGCTTCCAAAAATTTATCAACTTGTTCTTCATTTTCTTCTTTGAAAAGAGAGCATGTTGCATAAACAAGGCGGCCACCCACTTTTACCTTATCAGCAACGCGTTCCATGATGTCTTCTTGCATAGCCTTGATTTCATCAATGCTTGGACCATATTGATTCCAGCGTAAATCAGGGTTACGGCGCCACGTTCCAGAGCTTGAGCAGGGCGCATCAACAAGCACAACATCCATTGTGCCTTTTTGGCGGCGCAGCCATTTACGACTCTTTTCATCTTCTAGGCAGCGAAGCTCAACGTTATGAACGCCAGCCTTACGGTAACGGCGACGACCCTTTTCAAGCCGGCGGGCATCATTATCCATGGCAATGATATTGCCTTTATTTTCCATCATAGCGGCAATACCAAGCGTTTTACCGCCTGCGCCTGCGCAATAATCAATAACGCGCATACCGGGCTTTACGCCACACACTAGTGCAATAAGCTGCGATCCTTCATCTTGAATTTCAACAAGGCCTTTGCTGAAAGCTTTTGTTGCGCTCATGTAACACTTTCCTTCAACACGCAAAGCATGCGGCGAATAAGGGGTTCTATTCGTTGTTACATCTTGGGCGGCCAAAAGATCTTGCGCTTTTTTTACATCTCCCTGCAGTGTATTCACACGCAAATCGAGCGTTGCAGGCGGAAGCATCGCTTTAAGTTCTTCTTCAAATTTCTCACCATAAAGCTCTTTTAAACGTTCCTCTGCCCATGGTGGGCATTCAGCGCGCACAGCATCAGGCATATCTGGATCATCCAGCACTTTATCTTCAACGGCCTTCACCATCTCAACTTCTTCATCACTTAGGGCTTCAGGCGCGTATTTCTCACCATCAAAAAGTTGGTTAAGGTGAAAGAGCGTATTGTCTTCTTTTAATGCTAAATACAAAATTGTTCGTGTGCGCACACGATCTTCGGCTTTTACTTTTTCGAGCCACCAATTAAGCCGCGCCGTTGCCCGGACAATCTCATAAACAAGTTCAACAATCGCCGCGCGATCTTTTGAGCCAATATAGCGTTTAAACTGCATGAAATCGCGAATGGTATTATCCATTGGAATTTTACTCATAGAAACTCTAGTGAGAATATCGATTGCTGATTGTATACGTGCGCCTTGTTTCATTTTTCTTCTTTCTTTTTACGCCTTTAGCGTAATTATTGCGCCTATCGCAAGCAATGATAAGCCTATAAATTTTTGCCATGTTATCGGATGTGGTTGATCTGCCAAAATACCGTAATGAGATAATATAGCCGCGCCAATCAATTGGCCTGCAACCATAACAGCAATCATTGTCGCCACACCCATGTGCGGTACAACATAAATAGCCACGGTAACAAAGACCGCGCCAAAGGAACCACCAGTGAACATCCACCATTTAAGCCCTTCTGTATTAAGGCTCATAAATTTACCGCCATTCATAAACAGGCCAACAAAGAGAAGAATAATTGTTCCAACAACAAACGACACAAACGCTGCCCAGATTGGAGAATTTAACTGATCATTTAAACGCGCATTGATAAGCGGCTGATAAGCAGTCATAGCCCCAGCAACAAAGGCCAAAAGAGGAAAAACAATCGCAATATTCATGAGGACACACTCCTTGTTATATTTACATCCGCGCTAACAGGGAGCTGTTAGCGACTAGTTATAACAGAAATAGTGCCTATACCCAACACACTTAATTTTATTTGAAAAAATATGAAACTTTTTTGTTATGCGTGTCGAATAGAGTGGAAACATACTTTATTTAAAAAGAAAGGAAATACTATGTTAACTAGACCTATCAAAATTAGAGACGCTTCGCTTTATAATCGCGAGAAAATGAATGATTTATTTACTGAAATTATACAGCTTGAAGGAATCCGCGTTTACCCGCAGACAATAAATAATGGGTAGTTATAACTCTTCAATAACGCTTATGTTGCGCCAAGCGTAACATGCTTCTGTGACTTTATAACGACCCATTTGAACCTGTTGTTTACCAACACGCTCACCCTTTAATTGAGAATAAAAAGCGCCGGCATTTTTATTTTTCTCTAAAGCCCATAAACAAAGTGACTTATGTTTTTCTTCGCGTAATTTTTGAACCGCTTTTTTAAACAAAGCTTTGCCGTATCCTTTTTGAAAATGATCAGGATGAATATAAATCGCATAAATTTCAGATGAATAAAGTGGACGGATTTTTGATGTCCCCGAAGGCGCCGTTCTAAGTTTACCAAAACTGATCAAACCAACGGCAACGCCCTCATCAAATAGCATATATTGCTGGGCATCTTCCGCTTGTAAAAAACGTGTCCATTTTTCCTCATATATTTCTTGAGAAAAACTGGCGAGATACTCAGGATCAACAATACCCTTTTCAGCGGCAAGTTTACTCGCCAAGTGAATACGCGCAAGATCAGGAACGTGCGCGGACGTTGCTTCGATAATATCAATCATTAACTTTCTGTACGGTAGTTTGGTGCTTCACGCGTAATTGTAATGTTGTGCGCGTGACTTTCTTTATGCCCTGCACCTGTCATACGAACAAACTCTGCGTTCTTTTTCATCTCTTCAACTGTTGCAGCGCCTGTGTAGCCCATAGAAGCACGAAGGCCACCAACCATTTGATGAATAACATTGCCAACAGGCCCTTTATAAGGAACGCGCCCTTCAATCCCTTCAGGAACGAGCTTATTTGAATCGGTAACGTTACCTTGAAAGTAGCGCTCTGATGATCCTTTAACCATCGCACCGACAGATCCCATGCCGCGATAAGATTTATAAGAACGCCCTTGGTAAAGAATAATCTCACCTGGCGCTTCGTCTGTACCTGCAAAAGCAGAGCCCATCATCGCAACATCCGCTCCAGCCGCAATGGCTTTGGCGTAATCACCAGAGAATTTAATGCCACCATCGGCAATAACAGGAATTTTCTTCTTATGCGCCACACTGGCAACATCCATAATTGCCGTTAATTGCGGCACACCAACACCAGCAACAACGCGCGTTGTACAAATTGAACCTGGGCCAATACCAACTTTAACCGCGTCTGCACCTGCATCAATCAACGCCTTTGCCGCATCTGCTGTTGCAATATTGCCCGCAATCACGTCAACTTTATCGCCATGTGATTTTTTAATTGTCTCAACCATTTTAAGAACACCCGCCGAATGACCATGCGCCGTATCAATTACAATCACATCAATTTCCGCGTCTGCTAAAGCCGCGGCACGTTCAATATTGCTTTCGCCCGTACCAATTGCCGCGCCAACACGAAGGCGATCATGCTCATCCTTACACGCATTCGGAAAGGCGCGTGCTTTTTCAATATCTTTAACAGTCACAAGCCCCGTACAGCGCTCTTGATCATCAACAACCAATAGTTTTTCAATACGGTTTTTATGAAGAAGCTTCTTTGCCTCTTCTTTATCAACAGTATTATATACCTTCACAAGGTTGTTCGAGGTCATCAATTCGCGCACGGGCTGCGCCGGATTATCAGCAAAACGGACATCACGATTTGTTAAAATACCAACAAGCTTACCACTGCCTTCTTCTGTCACAGGAATGCCCGAGATATGGTAATGATCCATCATTTGAAGAGCATCGGCCAGCGTTTGATCTGGAGCAATAGTAATTGGGTTTACCACCATACCTGATTCATAACGCTTTACGCGGCGTACCGCTTCGGCTTGCTGTTCAACAGTAAGGTTACGGTGAATAATGCCAAGGCCGCCATGTTGCGCGAGCGCAATTGCCATTTCTGCTTCTGTTACGGTATCCATCGCCGAAGAGATCAGCGGAATAGAGAGCTTAATTTTCTTTGTGAGTTGTGTTGCAGTGCTCACTGCATCAGGTAAAACACTTGAAGCAGCAGGAACAAGAAGCACATCATCAAAAGTGAGTGCTTCACGAATACGGCTAGTAGCAGCGGATGGTTTTGTGGGCATGTGCAAATCCTTATTCTTTCGATTGATTTGCAGCATAGATATACGCTTTTTTCAGCAAATGTAAACGGAGAAAATAGAATAAACCCTTCAAAAGACCGTTAAAATCCGTATAAACATGCCATGGAAACAGAACTCTTCGCTTCAATATTTTTTAAAGGCTTCTTTTTGGGGGCTTCCCTCATCGTCGCCATAGGACTGCAAAACGCCTTTGTCTTGCGCCAAGGCATTAAGAAACATCATGTTTTTGTAACCGCTCTTACCGCTAGCCTTATCGATATTGTACTTATCTTCGCTGGCGTTTTAGGCTTTGGCGCGCTTATCGAAGCTTTTCCAAGCCTTATTACCTACATTACGTGGGGTGGAGCAGCATTTTTAATCATTTATGGCGCCAAATCCATGTTTCATGCGTTTAAGCCCGATAAAATGGATGGATCGCGCGCAAAAGGCATGATTAAAGAAGGTTCTTCAAAGGAAATTGTCCTAATTATCATGGGGATTAGCCTCTTAAACCCCCATGTTTACCTTGATACCGTTATTCTCATTGGTGGATTGGCCGCAAGTTATGGCGAAACAGGAAAATACATCTTTGGAATGGGCGCGATGATCGCATCATTTTGCTGGTTTTTTGCACTCGGGTATGGTGCACGTCTGCTTTCACCCTTCTTTGCAAAACCAAAAGCTTGGCAAATTTTAGACTTCATCATCGCCCTAACTATGTGGGCGATAGCGATGAGTTTGATTTTAAAATAAACCCAAGCTCTGAAGTGCCCAAAGTGCGCCCATGCCGACAATAAAGGTCGCCAGAATGTTTTTTGAAAAATACGCCACAATAAACGCGAGTAATCCAGCGGCAATTTTATCAGGGGCAACTTCATAAACGCCGCCTGATTGCGTATAGAAAACATGCGCCGCCGTTAAGGCCGCCATGGCAGAGATTGGAATGTACTCCAAAAAGAACTCAAGTTTATTGGAGAGATGATGCGCTTTATCCGGAACAATAAACGCGCCGCGAAAAATAAGCGTAATTAAACCGATAATAAAAACTGTGATATAAAATAAAGTATCATCCATTACGTGCGCCCCTTATTAAAAAACTTCTTGGCCGCAATACCTGCGAACGCGCCGCACAGAATAGAAACAATCAAACCTGATTGGATAGGAAGAAATGGAACAAAGATAATAGCGCTTGTTGCCGCGACGCTTGCCGCAACAATATTCTCTTTTGATTTTAAAAGAGGGACAGTGAAAAATAAGAAAACAAGTGGCAAAGAAAACTCTAATGACCAGCTATCGGGAATAATTTTTCCAAAGATCGAACCAAGTAAAAAAGAGCTCTGCCATACAAGCCATACTAGGATACTTGCGCCTAAAAAATAAGAGGCACGATCTTGCCCCGTATATTTCTCACGTGTTGTAATAATAAAAGCATGGTCTGTCATGGCGTAAGCCATAAATGTACGTAAACCTCGTGAAGCCTTGTGAATAAAGGGTGAAACCGTCGCACTATAAATTAAAAATCGTAAATTTATGAGCGCCGCCGTAGCAATAACAATCCAAAATGGAGCATCAGTCGATAACAGACTCACGGTTGCAACTTGAGAAGCCCCTGCAAAAATAAAAATAGACATCATGAAAGATTCAAAAACAGAAAAGCCACTCTCAACACTATAAAGGCCTGTCGACATGCCGAAAGGAATCGCGCCAATCAATAAAGGCGCAATTTGTTTTGCGCCCAAGATCATTTCTTTTTTATGCATGATTTAGCCTTCTTGCTACGCATTTCCGCCACGAAAGCCTTGCGCAACAAGATAGGTTTCTGAGCTTTCTTTACGGCTCGCAGGCGGTTTAATGTGCTTAATTGTTTTAAAATCTTTTTTCATTTCAGCAAGCAGTTCATTTTGCGTGCCGCCTTGGCGAACCTTGGCAATGAAAGTGCCTTCGGGCTTCAAAACGTCTTTGCAAAAATGATAAGCCAGCTCAACAAGCATCATAATGCGCAAGTGATCGGTATTTCTATGCCCTGTTGTATTGGGTCCCATATCAGAGAGCACAACATCGGCTTTTTGATTATCCATCATTTTAATCAAAACATCTGGCGCGTCATCATCGGTGAAATCCATTTGAACGAAATCAACATCAGGGAGCGGATCAATCTCTAAAAGATCAAGACCAACAACTTTACACCCCTTTTGCGCAGCAACCTGACACCAACCACCAGGGGCGGCGCCCAAATCAACAACAAGCATACCTTTTTCAAAAAGGCCAATTTTCTCATCAATTTCTTTAATTTTAAAAGCCGCGCGTCCACGATACCCTTCCATTTGCGCTTTTGCCACATAGGGATCATTAAGCTGGCGCTCTAACCAACGTGTGGACGAATTTTTACGCTTCTTTGCCGTCTTTACACGCACAGCCTTATCGCGCGATGTTCTTTTTTTAACCATAACTGTCTCTTTTCGAGGCTACAAAACCATAACTGCGCTCGAAACGCAAAAGGCAATTGTGAAAATTGTAATGCTTGCGGCAATAAACACGTACGCATTCTCATCCTTAGACAAGCTAACCAATCCCAAAAACGCGGCAATAAACACGCCATAAGCCATCATACCGCGAAATAGAACAGGCGTATCAATCCACTGTAAAATACCGTTACCAAAACCAATTTCTTGCATGAGCTTGACCTGAAGGCGCAGCATTAGGATACTAACGAATACAAAAATAACTGAATACGCCTTATAGCGCCCTTTAGCGAGCAGCAAGGCTACGCCAATCCATAAAAAATCTATCCAATTCATAAACAAAGACATCAACTAAAATTTATCCTTTTACGCATTTGTTGCGAATAATAACAAAAACCAAATTAGTGTGCCTTATCAAGGCCATAATGATAAGGTGTTTTATTATAATTAAGTGAAAACATGATAAGCATTAAACATAAAATTATTTTTACACTCCTTCTTATTGCATCAGTAATAAGCTTTACAGCGCCTAGCTACGCCCAAAGCATTATACGCGATAGTGAAATCGAAGCTATTTTGAGTGAATGGTTCACACCTATTTTCAAAGCCAACAACATGAATCCTGATCAAGTTAAAATTATTTTAGTCAACAGCAATGAAATAAATGCCTTTGTTGCAGGCGGAGCAAATATATTTTTCTACACAGGACTCATTCAAAAAACTGAAAATCCGTCAGAGCTTATCGGCGTCATGGCTCACGAACTCGGGCATATCTCTGGCGGACATTTAGTGCGTTCGCGTGAAGCGCTTGAACAAGCTTCTTATGAAAGTATTCTCGGCACTCTCATTGGTATTGGTGCCGCCATTGCCACGGGTGACAGTGGAGCGGCAGCAGCAGGCTCCATGGGCGGCAGTTCAATGGCTCAACGCCGTTTTCTATCCAAATCTCGTACATTTGAATCCAGCGCCGATCAAGCTGGTATAAAATCCATGGAAAAGGCTGAGATGAATCCAACGGGGCTTCTAACTTTTTTGGAAAAGCTCTCTGGAGAAGAACTTATACCTGCATCACAACAAAGCGAATATGTAAGAACGCACCCCCTGACACGTAACCGTATCAACACAATGGAAAATGCGGTTGATAAGTCACAATACAAAACTGCACCCACGCCCTCGCACTGGCAAGATCAACATGCGCGTATAAAGGCTAAATTACTAGGCTTCATCAACCCTGAGCAAGTCGCTTGGACGTATGACGAACGCGACACATCACTGCCTGCCCGTTATGCACGAACCGTCGCCGATTACAGAGAAAACCGTATTGAACAAGCTCTCTCAGGCATTGATACGCTTATAAAAAACGAGCCAAAAAATCCTTATTTCTATGAACTAAAAGGACAAATGCTCGTTGATTTTGGTCGTGTTAAAGAGGCTCTGCCTGTTTACAAAAAGGCCATTGCCTTAAGCCCTACGGATGGCCTTATTCGTACTGCGTTTGCACATGCATTGATAGAAACGGCTGGAAACAATACAGCTCAACTTACAAAAGCCACTGAACAGCTGCAAACAGCCCTCGTACACGAACCACGTTCAACACAAATTCACCGATTACTCGCCACTGCCTTTGGTCGTATGGAACAAGATGCGCGGGCACGCCTTCATCTGGCAGAAGAGGCTTTACTACAGCACAAATACCCTTATGCCAAACAGCAGGTTAATATCGCCCTTAAAGGGTTAAAAGAAAATACAGCGCCTTGGTATCGCGCCAAAGATATCTTAAGTGTCCTAGAAAATGTTAAGAAAAAGAACTGATTTTGCTCTTTCCCATCCAAATAGATTAGAATAGTGTATTACTTCAATAATTTATAAAATTCTACAATCCTAACAGGAGATCAATGTGAAAACTATTTTTTCAATTCTTACTTTAAGCGCGATTGCGCTTTTAAACTTTTCAACACCTTCGCAGGCGCAAAGCTTTAATGAAGAACAAAAAGCCGAACTTCAAAAAATGTTTAATGAATATCTTATGAACAACGGTGAGCTTATTCTAGAAAGCGTTACTAACTTTCAAAACAAGCAGCTTGCAGAACAACAAAAAGAAACCAATGAAAAAGCTGCTGGCTTTATGGCAGATATCAAAAAAGATAGCTCTCTACCAATGACAGGAAATAAAGATGGCGATATTACGGTCGTTGAGTTTTTTGACTATAATTGCGGATACTGCCGTAAAGCACTTACAGAAATAAACAAGCTTTTAGAAGCAGACAAAAATGTAAAAATTGTTTTTATTGATATGCCTATCTTAGGCCCTCAATCACAAGTTGCCGCCCAATGGTCTTTGGCAGCAGAAAAACAAGGAAAATACTTTGAGTACCACAAAGAAATTATGAATCTAAATGGTCCAAAGAATGCTGAAAACCTGAAAAAAATTGCTAAAAAAATTGGCCTCAATGTCAAACAACTTGAAAAAGATAAAGATAGCGACGATGTAAAAAACATGATCTCTGCTAATTTAGAAAAGGCGCGCAATCTTAACATTCAAGGAACGCCAGCTTTTATCATAGAAAACAAAGTTGCACGTGGCTATATCTCAGCAGATCAAATGCAAAAAATGATTGCAGATATTCGTAAAAAATAATTCTGTTAACTACAAATAAATATAAGCGCGATAAATATAATGAAACGACTTCAAAATATCTCTTTTAAAACATTCTTCTATCGCGCTTATTTAGTTCTTCTCGCTCTTCTTTCCCTCTACGCTATTGTTGGCATCGCCCATTTCAAATGGCTTTATATCAGTATCGATGAGCCCAAAGCTGAATTCTTAATCAAACCCGCAACAGTGCCTTCAGCAAAACAGGTAACTATAATAGAGTTTTTGGATTATTCATGCCAATACTGCAAAGAAGTAAACCCAAATGTTGAAGAGCTCTTACGTATTCGTAAAGATATCCGTTATATTGTTCGTCCCGTTGCCTTTGATGAAGAAATTTCAGAGCCTATATTACGTCATGTTTTAGCCGCTGGCTTGCAAGGAAAATTTTGGGAAATGCATAAGGCTGTTTTAGAATATCCTGAAAACACAGTCTCTCAGGATTTTTTTAAAGAAACCGCAGAACTTTATGGGTTAGACATTGAAAAATTCTTAAGTGATGCGCAAAGCAAACAAGTAGAAAAAATAATAGATGATAACTTAAATGCTGTCTTTCATGCTGGAATTCCTTCTACGCCAAGCTTTTTAGTCGGTAATAAAATATACGTTCCTAGTGATTCAATCCCCACATTAGTTGACCTCATCAATATGGTTCAACAAGGAGAATAGTTCATGAAAAATTTTCTACTCACATTTGGCATTCTAACTCTACTCTCTATTCAGCCCGCTATCGCCTTTGAGCCTGAAATAACAGATCCCATTCAAAAATCTATTATTGAAATTCAAAACCCATATGCGTTTGCAACAATGCCCGGCGCAACAACAGGCGCCGCTTTTATGGTGCTTAAAAATGTTGGAGAGCTTGATGATAAACTTATTGGCGCTCACTCTAAAGTCGCCGAAATAACAGAAATTCATCAAAATGTAATCGATCCAGATGATGGAAAAATGATGATGCGAAAAATTAAAGAAATTGATATTTCTATAGACGAAAGCGCGGTACTTGAGCCTAAAGGCTATCACGTCATGTTCATTAAAATGAAAGAAGCCCTTATCATGGGCGAGAATGTAGATATCACATTAATTTTTGAAAAAGCCGGTGAAATCAAAACAACTGCCTCTATTGTTGCTCCTGGACTTAAGCCAAAAATAGAAAAAACAATGCCTTGGAGTTCTGAAAATAAGGCAAAGCCAAATGCTGATGAAGAAACATCAACAGAAGAAGAAGCTACACCAGAAATTCTTGAAAAAAGAACGGACTACTAATGGTTGATGTCTTAATCCTAAACGGCCCTAATCTTAATATGCTGGGACTTCGTGAACCTGAAATTTACGGCACAGAGACGCTTAACGATATTAAAGCACGCTGCACGAAAAAAGCACAGGCGCTGGCCATGACAGTTGAGTTCAAACAATCCAATCATGAAGGAGAGCTTGTTGAATGGATTCAAAAAGCGCTAAACCAAGTTAAAGGCATTATCATTAATGCAGCGGCCTATACCCACACCTCTGTAGCAATCCATGACGCCCTTAAACTCCATAATATACCCATTATCGAAGTTCATCTTTCAGACCCTATGGAACGTGAGGATTTTCGACATATTTCTTATATTGAACCTCTCGCCCATAGCGTTATTAAAGGTCACGGCGCAAAAGGTTATAGCGAAGCGCTAGAAACCCTAAAAACCCTTATATAGAGAGTTTTTAACCCCTATTTTAAACGCAAAATAACGACCGCTCCCCTACTTATCTTTGACTTACGTCTCATTTTTCTTTATGCATTTGGATTGAATTAACAGGCCATAATATGGCTGAAAGTTAAAGGCAAAATAAGGGTTTATTTATGAAAATTGATTCAAAGGCGATTAAACAACTCGCAAAATTATTAGATGAAACAGGTCTTAATGAGATCGAGGTTGCTGAAGGCGATCAAGTAATCCGTGTAAACAAAGGCGCTCTTGTAGAAGCCGGCGCCACTGTAGCAGCAGCCCCTGTTAGCATGCCATCAGATCCAACAACACCTCAAGCAGCAAGTAACGAAGCACCCGCAACAATTACTGGCGACCACCCAGGCGCTGTAACATCGCCAATGGTTGGAACAGCCTATTCTTCACCAGAGCCAGGTGCGCCTAACTTCATCAGCAAAGGCACAAGCGTAAGCGAAGGCGATACTCTTCTTATCATCGAAGCGATGAAGGTCATGAACCCAATCAAAGCGCATAAAAGCGGAACAGTAACGCAGGTTCTATTCGAAAATGGACAGCCAGTTGAATTTGGCGATGTTCTTGCGGTAATTGAATAAAAAAAGGGCTCATCACATGAGCGATCTTGAAATATATCCTCTCTATCAAAAACCTAAATTTGCTCAAACATGTGCTGCTTGGGGCTTTGGGGAATGGGGCGCGCATATGACAAATTCATCTTTAGAAGATAACGTAGCAGCCTACAAAAAGAGAACTGTTGAAAGTAATAACATTCCACTCACTTGGATCGGAACAATTAATGAAAAAATAGTTGGTATGATTAGCTTAGATGAACATGACCATGATGACCATAAAGATTTATCACCTTGGCTAGCATCAATGTACATACATCCTACTTTTCGAAAAAATGGATATGCCACACAACTCATTCAACACCTTCATACAGAAGCCAAAAAACTAGGTTATAACCATCTTTACTTATTCACGCCTGATGCCATGAAATTATATGAAAAAAATGGTTGGAAAATAACAGCGAAAGTACGTGATCCTAGAGGAATTTACGACCACGAAAAATTAATGGAAATAGAGTTATAAAATGACAACAAAAGACAAACCTCTCTTCAATAAAATTCTAATTGCCAATCGCGGCGAGATTGCTTTGCGCATTATACGTGCGTGTCGCGAAATGGGTATAGGCTCTGTTGCGGTTCATTCAACAGCCGATGCAAACTCTATGGCTGTGCGTATGGCTGATGAATCAGTATGTATTGGCCCGCCACAAGGAAAAGATAGCTACCTGAACATTCCGGCTATTTTAACCGCAGCCGCCGTTACAGGCGTTGATGCCATCCACCCTGGTTACGGCTTCTTATCTGAAAATGCAGAGTTTGCCCGCATGATTGAAGAACACGGCTTTACTTTCATCGGCCCGCGCCCTGAACATATTGACAGTATGGGAGATAAAGTTGTTGCTAAGAAAACTGTTATGGCTCTTGGCCTTCCTGTTGTTCCCGGCTCTGATGGCGCCGTTGAGAGCGTTGACGAAGGTTTAAAGATTTGTGAAAATGCTGGCTATCCCGTGATTATCAAAGCGGCCTCTGGTGGCGGTGGTAAAGGGATGCAAGTGGTCCGTAATGCTGAAGCCTTCCAAGAAGCTTTCACAACAGCACGCCGCGAAGCCGAAGCAAACTTTGGCGATTCGACGATCTACATCGAAAAATATTTAGAAAAACCACGCCACATCGAAATTCAAGTTTTTGGCGATAAACATGGTAACGCAATCCACCTTGGTGAACGCGATTGTTCGATACAGCGTCGTCACCAAAAGCTCGTTGAAGAAGCTCCCTCTCCTTGCCTCACCGAAGAGGAGCGTAACGATATAGGATCGTTAGCCGCAGACGTTATACGAAAAATGGGCTATGTTGGCGCAGGAACGATTGAATTTCTCTATGAAGGCGGTGAGTTCTTCTTCATGGAAATGAACACCCGTATTCAGGTTGAGCACCCTGTAACAGAAATGATTACAGGCATTGACTTAATCGCCGAACAAATCCGTGTTGCCGCAGGTAAAAAACTGCGCCTGAATAAAGAAAATATTCGTCTGCGTGGCCATGCAATTGAGGTGCGTATTAACGCCGAAGACCCAGATACTTTCATGCCTTCACCAGGCATGATTACACAGTTCCATGCCCCTGGTGGCCTAGGTGTACGTTTTGATAGTGCTATTTATGCGGGGTACGCTATTCCGCCTTATTATGATTCAATGGTTGGTAAACTGATCGTTCATGCGCGGAACCGTGAAGAGGCAATTCGTCGCCTGCGCCGCGCTATTGTTGAAACGGTTATTGATGGCATTAAAACCACGTTACCACTTCACGAGTGGATTTTAGAGCAAGAAGCTTTTAATACAGGTGATTACGATATTCACTGGCTTGAGAAAAAACTCGAAGCTAAAAACAGCGAAGCCAAATAAGCGGCTGTCGGTGTATAGTAAAGCAACACCAGAAATTATCCTCTATGCCTATCATCAAGGTGTCTTTCCCATGGCGGAAAGTGCCGACGATGTAGAATTTAATTTCTACCGCCCAGAAATGCGCGGCATTCTTCCTATCAAAAATCTGCACATTCCCAAAAAGCTATTAAAGACCGTTCAAAATAAAACGTATCACGTTACAATCAATCAAGCCTTTACGGAAATCATTGATGGGTGCGCACTCAGTTCAAAGGATCGAGAGAACACTTGGATCAACAAGGAAATTCGCGATGTTTTTATAGAGCTTCATGAATTAGGACACGCTCATTCGGTTGAATGTTGGGAAGAAATTGATGGGAAGAAAATTCTAGCCGGTGGCCTTTATGGCCTTGCTATTGGACAAGTATTTTGCGGTGAAAGCATGGTGTCTTTTTCAAAAAATGCGAGCAAGGTTGCTCTCGTTCATTTATGCGCGCGGCTTTATAGTGGAGGTTTTCAACTCCTCGATACTCAATATATCAACGATCATTTAAAGCAATTTGGTGCTTATGAAACACCACAAGAAAAATATGAAGAACAAATTAAAGATTTAATGAAAAAACCAAGTGATTTTATTTTAAATGAAATCAACGAAGATCAAATATTGCAAGAATATTTAAAATAAAAATAAATCATTCTACCGCTTCTTCTGTTACCTCATTCAAAACATCATCAATATTTTTATCACCATCTTCTTGTTTTTCTTCTACAACATCACCTTCAACTGCTTCTAATGCAGCAGGATCAGCCGTTTTTTCTTTAGCCTTACTCTCTTTCGCTTCTTTGTTTTCTTTTTCATCAGACAGACAATCCAAAACCCAAACATCATAAACAGGATGGTCCATCGCCGATAAGGCCGGACTGGATGCAAACATCCAGCCAGAAAAAATCCATTCTGATTTTTCTTTACCAATCGGCACTTCCCATACTTGTAGAAAAGCTGCGCTTTCAGGTTTTTCTAAAGGAGGGGCTTTACGACAGCTTTGTGTTTTTATAAAAAGAGATCCATACTGGATAGTACTTCCGACTTTTGCTTGAAAAGTTACTGTACGCGCCGTTGATTTATCAAGTGCCTGCAATTTTACAACAGGTAAATCTTCCATAGCAACAGGTTCAGCATAAGAGCGCCCCGCAACAAATATAATTGCGAGAAAAGTTATTAAAAAAGAAAAACGAAGAACATTCATTATTTCTTTTCTTCATCGCCTTGCATGCTAAAAATAAATTGTCCTAACAACTGCTCTAAATTCTGCGGCGCTTGTGTGTATTCAATGTATCCACCTTCTTCAATCATATCTTCAGACGCGCCTGGCTCTAACTGAAGATATAAGCCACCAAGAAGGCTTTCACTTGAAATAAATGCCGCCGTGTCATCAGGTAGTTGAACACCCGATTCAACATCCATAGTTACAATGGCGAGGAACGTCTTTTTATCAAGTGTAATATCCGAAACATCACCGACAGTAACGCCACTAATCACAACTTTATCGCCAATATTAAGACCACCAATGCTAGAAAAACGAGCATTAACCTCATACCCATCAGCCCCACCAACATTAGCGGATGAATAACTGAATGTTAGGAAAATAGCCGCAACAACAATAACAATAGCGCCCAAAACAGTTTCAATTACACTTTTTTTCATAATGCTTCCTTTATCTTATTCAGATGGTTGCCATGCTTCGTAATGATCCGAATCATTTTTATCATCATTAGAAGGTTTATAAGCTTTATTTGTGCCCGTTAAATTCGGTTGATGCGGTTTTTGCCATGGACGGCGAAAAGAAAAAGCCGTTTCAGACGGAATAACATCTGTTTGATGATGAAGCCATCCATGCCATTCAGGCGGCACTTTTGACGCTTCTGGCGCGCCTTTATAAATAACCCAGCGACGCTCATGCTTATAGCCTTTACGCGGTTTTGCACGATAATATTTATTACCAAACTCATCGATGCCAATGCGTTTTGATCCGCTAAAAAGCGTCACTGCTGTGATATGTACTGGAGAGTGAACTCCTAAAAAGCTGAATAAGCCCATAATTAACCCTTAAATTCTTTTCACACCTATAGAAATGGCGTAAAAAGAGCCATAAATCAAGAGGAGATAAAAAATATGAGCACTGTTGAAACCAAATTAAAAGAACTAGGTCACACTCTACCAGAATCGGTTCCTCCTCTATTCAATTATGTTCCTTATGTTACAGCCGGCAATATGGTTTTTGTGGCTGGACAAGTCCCCATTGGCGGCGAACGGGAATATAAAGGAAAAGTCGGCACAGATGTCGATATGGAAACAGCACAAAAAGCCGCTGTACAATGTGGTCTTAATATACTCACCCAAATACGCGATGCCGTAGATGGAGATTGGAGCCGTGTAAAGCGCTGCGTCAAATTAGGTGGATTCGTAAACTGCGGCCCCGATTATACAGACATGTCTCTTGTCATTAATGGCGCATCTGACCTCATGGTCAATGTCTTGGGTGAAGAAATTGGCAAGCACGCCCGCTTTGCCGTTGGCGCGCCATCGCTTCCAGCGGGCTTTGCTGTTGAAATCGATGCTATTTTTGAAATAGAAGCGTAATTAAAATTACCGCAATTCACGCGACAAAATCCAAAGTAGCCTTTCTGGATCAATAGGTTTTTTCATCACATTTGAAAAACCGTGTTTTTGCGCTTGCAGAAAAAGATCTGTTGCATCATGCGCCGTAATCATAATCATCGGTATTTCAACCTTTTGATACTTCATCATCTCGGCAACTTTATACCCATTATAAGGCTCCATATATTGATCAATAATCGCAGCATCAGGTTTTTCATCTTTAGCCATAGAAACAGCCGCCTCGCCATCCCCTGATTCGATGACTGCATATCCCGCATTTTCTAGCACACCGCGTAATAATGCTCGCGTTGGCTCATTATCATCAACAATAATAATAGTTTTCTTAATCTCCATGATTTTTATGATAATATAAAAAGATGAATACACCCATAGAAAACTACATCTCTTTTTTATTAAAACGAATGTCATTGCGAAAAACTAAAAGAAGCGCGGCAATCCATCTTAAAAATAATAAACATAGATTGCTTCGTCACTTCGTTCCTCGCAATGACGTTACGAGCGAAAACGGGAGCGTCATCCTCTGGATTCTTATCGCTGTCGGCCTGATGGCTGCATTGAGCTATGCCTTTATGGGATCATCACGCAACAGCACAAGCATGATTACAGATGTGCAAGCCGAAGCTTACGCGAATGAAATTATTGCGTATGGGAATGAATTGAAATCAGCCGTCAAACGTCTTCAACTGCGTGGTTGTAGTGATACAGAAATTAGTTTTGAGAATAATGTTGTATCTGGATACACAAACCCAAATTCTCCAACCGATAATTCTTGCCATGTTTTTGATATAGCTGGTGGAGGAGTAAATTTGAAAGAATTTGGAAGTAATATTTTTGATACGCAATGGCAAACACCGAATCTTAATTATGGAATCCCGTTTTTTATCAGCTTTTATGGAGTTGATGGCATTGGTAAAGATTGCACTAATGAGAGCTGCAGTGAATTAACATTCATGATTTCAGATCTTAAGTTAAAAGTTTGCCAACATATTAATAAAACTCTTCTGATATCAGAACCTTCAGGCGATGGCATAACTAACTATTGGCCTCAATATTTTACGCCTTCAAAATTCACCGGAGGATATATTTATACAAATACTGGGTCGTTATTAGGTAATATTATGACTGGGCTATCAGGAAAAAGTGCCGGCTGTTTTCTAAACGTTCCAGACAGCAAAATGATCCCTACTTTCTATCAAGTCATCATCGCTCGCTAGCTTACTTCACTGTTTCTTTTTTATCTTTTGATTTCTCTTTCGGTTCTGGCTTTTTATCGGCTTCGATATCAAAGATAAGCGCGCCATCTTTGGCATCAATATTCACGACACCGCCATCAACAAGCTTACCAAAGAGGAGCTCTTCGGCGAGAGGTTTCTTGATTTTTTCTTGAATAACACGCCCTAATGGACGCGCACCCATTGCTGGATCATAACCCAACTTGGCAAGTAAACTACGTGCTTCATCATTCAATAGAATAGAGACATTTTTCTCTGTCAGTTGTGCTTCAAGTTGAGCGATAAATTTATCGACAACCTTAGCAACCGTTTCCTGCTTCAATGGTTGGAATGGAACAACTGCATCCAAACGGTTTCTGAATTCTGGCGTAAAGGTACGTGCAATGGCTTCATTATCTTCATCAACGCGAACTTCACGATTAAATCCAACAGGCGTTTTAGCCATTTCAGCTGCGCCAGCATTGGTCGTCATGATCAAGATCACATTTCTAAAATCAATTGTTTTACCATTGTTATCTGTCAGCTTCCCGTAATCCATCACTTGTAAAAGTAAATTAAAAATATCAGGGTGCGCTTTTTCAATTTCATCCAGAAGAAGAACACAATGTGGTGTTTGATCAATCTTATCCGTCAATAAGCCACCTTGTTCATATCCAACATAACCTGGCGGAGACCCAATAAGACGCGATACAGCATGGCGCTCCATATATTCAGACATATCAAAACGTGCCAAATCAACACCAAGTGTTAGTGATAACTGTTTTGCCACTTCCGTCTTACCGACACCTGTTGGCCCAGAGAAAAGATAACAACCAATTGGCTTGTCCGTATCACGTAATCCAGCGCGCGCCATTTTAATCGCATCGCACAATGTATCAATCGCAGGATCTTGATCAAAGACGAGCGTTTTAAGATCACGTTCCATATTTTTAAGCGATGTTTTATCATCCTTGGTTAAAGCCTTTGTCGGAATACGCGCAATCGCCGCTACAACATCTTCGATCTCTGGCAGATCGATAATTTTTTTACGTTGGTCTTCAGGCACAAGCATCTGCGCCGCGCCAACTTCATCGATGATATCAATCGCTTTATCGGGAAGTTTACGATCCCCAATATATTTTGCCGATAATTCAACAGCGGCTTTTAACGCTTCATCCGTGTATTTAATTTTGTGATGATCTTGGTAGTACCCTTTAAGGCCTTTTAAAATCTCAATGGCTTCATCAATTGTTGGCTCAACCACATCAATTTTTTGAAAACGGCGCACAAGAGCGCGATCTTTTTCAAAATGATTACGGTATTCTTTGTAAGTTGTTGACCCTACACAACGCAGTGTTCCGTTTGAAAGGCTAGGCTTTAAAAGGTTTGATGCGTCCATGGCACCACCAGAAGTCGCGCCTGCACCAATGATCGTATGGATTTCATCAATAAAGAGAACAGCATCATCCATTTTTTCCAGTTCTTTAAGAACAGCCTTCAAGCGCTCTTCAAAATCACCACGGTAACGCGTTCCAGCGAGCAAAGCGCCCATATCCAATGAGTAAATAACTGCGCTAGCGAGTACTTCTGGCACTTCGCCTTCAACAATTTTTTTGGCTAAGCCTTCGGCAATCGCCGTTTTACCAACACCTGGATCCCCCACATAAAGTGGATTATTTTTCGAACGGCGGCAAAGAATTTGAATAGTCCGATCAACCTCTTTTTCTCGCCCGACCAGCTTATCAATCTTACCTGAAATAGCTTTTTCATTAAGATTTTTGCAATATGCATCCAGCGCTTCGCGGCCTGTTTTTGTTTCTTGTGATCCTTCATTATCATCTGCACCCGTTGGTGGTGGAATTTCACCCTCAACACCGGGCACTTTTGCAATACCGTGCGAAATATAATTCACCGCATCAAAACGTGTCATATTTTGTTCTTGAAGAAAATATACGGCGTGGCTTTCCCGTTCGGAAAATAACGCAACCAATACATTCGCGCCCGTTACCTCTTCACGGCCAGAACTTTGAACATGAATAGCAGCGCGCTGAAGTACACGTTGAAAAGCTGTGGTCGGTTTTGATTCTTCGGGTTCGTCAGTATTTTTTAAATAGCCGAGTTCGTTATCGAGATAGCTTTCAAGTTTTTCACGGATATCGGGAATCGCAATCCCACAAGAACGCAGTACAGCCATGGCATCTTGATCCTCTGTTAGCGCATGCAAAAGATGTTCTAACGTCGCATATTCATGCTGACGATCATTAGCGGCAGCAAGCGCACGATGTAATGTGTGTTCTAAATTACGTGATAGCATTATTTATTCCTTCTCCATCGTGCATTGAAGCGGTTGCTCTTGTGAACGCGCGTGATCCATCACTTGCGCGACTTTGGTTTCTGCAACCTCGTATGTGAAAATGCCGCAGATACCTACACCACGGCGGTGGACGTGCAACATGATATCCGTTGCCTCTTGCTTATTCTTACCGAAAAACCTTTCTAAAATATGAACAACGAACTCCATTGGCGTATAATCATCATTTAAAAGAAGCACTTTATACATAGAAGGCTTCTTTGTTTTTGGCTTAGGCTTAAGCAATAGGCCAGTTTGCTGCTCTTCTTCATAATGAGAATCACCCTCCCCTTCATTTGGATTTAAAGGAGGCTCATCATCGTTCATAATCAAGGTTTTCGAGAATTCGAAGAAAAATTGAAGATCGTTCATATCTATAGTTGTACACAATTTCGGGGCAGATTTTAACTCTAAATTGCGATAAAATTTATCGAATATTCCATAATATAAAAATGTGTGAAAAACCCTTTAGAATCTGACCACTAGACAGATTTTAAAAATAGAATTACACTTGTTATTAAGAATTGGGTTCACAAAAACGGTATCTATTAAGCGCTTTTAAAGAAAAATTAAGATATAATGGGTAATGCTTAAGGCAGAAACTTTGTCTGTCGTAAGTATTCTCTATTTAAAGAAGCCTTATCCACTGCGGTTTTAAGGGGTTTTAGGAGAAGAAGTTTTGAGACTATTGTCTTATTTATCATTATTTATCATAGCGTTAGCACTAAACGCGCCGCAGACTCACGCCAAGAGTAATCCTAAATACGCTTCTATCGTTATGGACGCCGAAACAGGCATGATTTTATCGCAACGCTATGCGAATAAAACACTCCACCCAGCTTCTTTAACCAAAGTTATGACCTTATTGCTTGCTTTTGATGCTTTAGAGCGCGGCGATATCCGCCTTAGAGACCGTGTACGTTTTTCCCGTCATGCCGCGAGTATGGTGCCGAGTAAGCTTGGCCTTCCTGCAGGCTCTAGTATACGCGTCGAAGATGCTATCTACTCTCTTGTTACAAAATCAGCCAATGATGTTGCTGTTGCTTTAGCCGAACATCTCGGCGGAAGCGAAGCACGTTTTGCTCAATACATGACAGGGCGCGCCAAAGGCATCGGCATGAATAGCACGCGTTTCATGAATGCTTCTGGCTTACACCATAAACACCAAGTGACAACAGCGCGTGATATGGCCAAAATGGCGCGTTATATCATTCGCCGTTATCCTAAATATTATCGCTATTTCTCAACACGCAACTTTACTTATCGCGGAAAAACATATCGTAACCATAACCGACTCATGAGCAGTTATGCTGGTATGGATGGTTTTAAAACTGGCTATATCAATGCATCTGGATTTAACTTAATCGCCTCCGCAAAACGTAAAGGCAGGCGTCTTGTCGGTGTTGTCTTTGGCGGACGGACATCCAAAAGCCGTAACGCACATATGGCAACCATCCTTGATGCAGGCTTTAAAAAAGCAAGCCGTATTCGTATTGCACGCGTTGATAAAGCTCCTATTCCAAAATCAAAACCTGGAGCAAGTTCTGCTTTAGCGAGCGCAGCGCCATCACACACATTTGTTCAAAACCCGCAAGGTTTTACATCACTTGCCTCTCTTGAAACCAATCGTAAAGCAATCGCAAATATACCTATGGCGAGTGAAAATAACATTATTCCAAATTACACGGCTCTAACTGCTGCCCTTAATAGCGCAGAGTTTCAAAAAAGAATTGGTGTCGGGGATTTTGATCCCGCCGTTACAAAACGATTGGAAACAGGTCTTATTGCAGCCTCTGTTCATAGAGGGGATTATAAGCAAGAAAGCACTGAACCTGTGCCCGATCTTATAAACAGCGTCAGCCGCATTGAACCGCAAGCAGGAACACCAACAAAAGTAGCCTATAACCCCAATCATTTTAAAAATGGAGAATGGGCCATTCAGATCGGTGCATACGGCAGCCGTTTAGCCACAGACCAAAAGCTTTATAAAGCAAAAAGCATCTTACCTAAAAATATTGCCGCGCAAGTCAAATCGCTCGCCGTACCCCTTCGTACCGCAGAAGGCGTTGTCTTCCGTGCCCGTCTAAGTGGTATGGACCAAGCACAAGCAAAACAAGCCTGTAAATATTTCAACAACTGCATGACCATTGCGCCAGTACAGTAAAGAGCGCAATAACGCCATGTCTGTAAACCCAACACATATCAATACACAATCAGGAAACATCCTAATTTATATTTTGGGTGCGATTGTTCTCATCGGCCTTCTCACTATCATGGTCAAAGGATCAAGCACACCTGGATCAGGTATTGATCGTGAAGCGTTGGAAATTCGCGTTGCCGAAGTGCAAGCCTACGGTAATGAGCTAGAGCGCGCCGTTTCGTACGTTTTAAGAAATGGATACAGCGAAACCGATATACGCTTTGCCCACCCCAATCATTCCAGCGCCTATGGTGATATTACCGATGATCCAGCGCGGCAAATTTTTGCCCGCGAAGGCGGCGGCGCAACTTGGCGTGACAATGAAAGTGATATACAGACACAAGATGAAGATTGGCTATTTAATGGAAGAAACAGAGTTATCGGCATTGGTACAACAGAAGCATCTATTAGTTCATCAGAACTAGTTAGTGTTTTACCTTATGTAACAAAAGATTTTTGCCTGTTAGTTAATGATAAAAATAACATTACCAATACTTCTAATAATCCTCCCCAAGATGATAACAATGTTCTTTTTACACCTATTTTTTCAGGTACATTTACCTTCGCAGCATCTATAGGTGATGCTCCAACTGACTATTTACATCAAAAAAATGAAGGTTGCTTCGAAGGCGAAACTAATCCTCCCGCAGGCACCTATCATTATTACCGCGTTTTATTGGCGCGATAATATTATTAAACCGTCATCGCTAGCGTAGCGCGGCGATCCAAAAAAACAGATTGCCGCGTCGTGCTAAAGCCCTCCTCGCAATGACAAAGTTTTTTAATACTCAACTTGCTTTGAAACACGTGGGCCACGACGTACTGGCGCCGTATTACTCATATCATTTATAGATGCCGAATAATCGTAACTTCCTGTCATTTCAGATGTTGTTGGATCAAAAATCTGAACAGCATCACCGTTCATTGGTTCAGATGGCTCTGACGGCATTGTGACAACATATTCCTGAGGTTCAGCTGGACTAACCATCATTGGCTCCATCGCAGGCTGCACATAAAACGGTGCAATAGGTGTTGGAGCCTTCATCATCGGCGCAGCCATGATAGGCGTTTTGGTCTTATCCATCACGGGTTGAACTGTACCAAGCTGATCTCTTGAGTGATACGTATTTTCCGTACGTGGTTCATACATGCCTGCCTCATTCAAATAGCGCATTGAATTTTCAAGCGGCAGTGATTTAATATACGGCGCGGAAATCAAAAGATCTTCTGCTCCTTGAATATAATAATTACCAACTTCGTGCGTTAAAACTTTTAACGTTCCATGCACATCTGTCATCACATCTAATGTCAGTTCAATATTTGGCGCCCCTGCCGCAGCAGATTCCAAATCATATGATCTATAACCAGGCATTAACTCTGCATTATATTGAAAAATGTAAGAACCTTCAGCCGTATCAGCCAAACGGTAGCCTTGCGCGCGCATTGCTTCACGCAAATCATTATCTATATTCGCATAAAATGGTGTCATTGGGCTCGCGGCATCAATATAGGCTGCCTTCGGTGGCAATCCTGCGCGTGATGTCAAACGGCTTAAAATATCATATGTCGCGCTACGGAATTGTTCTGCTTGAACAGGCCCCATATCAGCGCGCTGTTCATTTGATACACGTTGTGACGGCGGCGGTGTTTTAGACTTATAAACTTTACCATGATGCGCATATCCCGTTGGTAAAAAATTTGGATCGCCAACAACAGAAGCACAAGCATTAAGGCTTAATGCCGTAATAGCGGTTCCCACAAAAAAAAGTGATTTTGATGTTTTACTGGTCAAAAAATGTGACATTGAAAAAGCGCCCCTTAATAAAATCGCGTATAAAAATTCTACCGCAATAATATCAGGCCTTATAAAAAGCGTATAGGCCTTATTTCTTCATTTTTTCAATCGTCCCCGTTGTACTATACCCTTCATAAAGCGGCATGATTTTGGCATCACCACCATAAGAAAAAGCAACTTGCGCCTCAGGAAGATCATTAACGCTGTAATCTCCCCCCTTCATCAGAAGATCTGGCTTAAGATAGCCAACAACTTCACAAGGTGTATTATCTTCGCCTTCTTTTTCCGCACCAAAAAAGACAACCATATCAACGCAACCTAAGGCCCCCAATACAGTTGCACGTGCTTTTTCATCATTAACGGGGCGATCTTCACCTTTTAAAATTTTAACGGACTTATCATGATTAAGACCAACAACTAAACGATCACATTCACCACGCGCTTGGTTCAAATAATTCACATGTCCATAATGCAAAATATCAAAACAACCATTCGTAAACCCAACCTTTAACCCTTCATCCTGCCAATTTTGAATTTGTTTAAGTGCATCATTCCAATCTGGTATTTTCGCCATAAAGCTTGAACGTTTTTCAGGGGCAGCTTTATCTTGCTCATATTCTTCTATTGCTTTTTCTAATTCGCGCGGCTGAACTGTTGCCGTTCCAATCTTTGCAACAACAAGACCGCCAGCAATATTCGCTAAATAAGCGGCCTCTTGCATTGATCCTTGTGCGGCCAATGTCGCAGCAACCGTTGCAACGACCGTATCGCCAGCGCCCGACACATCATAAACTTCTAAGGCTTTGGTTGTCAGGTGATAAGGCTCGCTTTTCTTTCCTTCAATCAAACTCATTCCATCTTCAGAACGTGTTGCTAAAACGGCGCCAATGCTGCTTACCTTAATCAGATGGGTTGCAGATTCTATAACCTGTTCATCACTCTTTACTGCCATACCACCTGTCGCTTCAGATAATTCATTTCGATTTGGCGTGACCAAACTTGCGCCTTTATACTTCCTGTAATCCTTACCTTTAGGATCAACAATAATCGGCAGCTTCTTTTTCTTTGCTAAAGACACAGCGAAAGAAATAATCTCATCGCTTAATACGCCCTTACCGTAATCAGATAAGATAACGCAGTCGCTTTCTTCAATACGATTTTTAATTTCTTCTTTTATTTTTGTTTGAACATCTTTTGAAAGCTCAACAATCTTCTCATAATCAACACGCAATAACTGCTGACTGCGTGCTTGATAACGTGTTTTTTGGATCGTTGTATAATCAACATCTTTAATTAAACTGCTCCCCTCACCTCCACAGGCTTCTATCTGTTTAATAATTTTTTGCCCAGCTTCATCCTCACCGATAAGACCAACTAAATTCACCTGGACTTCTAGAGCGCGCAAATTTGCAAAAACATTACCTGCGCCCCCCAACATTTCATGTTCTCGAGTTGCCATGAGCACTGGAACAGGCCCTTCAGGAGAAATGCGGGACACTTGTCCATAAACAAATGTATCTAAAATCACGTCTCCTATTAGTAAAACACGAGAATTTTTCATATTTTTCAATAAGTTATGATAATTATTCTGCATATCGCGCGCCTTTATTAATGTGGTATTTCCAGTCCCGATATAGCCTACAGGACGATGCATTCTTTTGCATTAATCTTTTCTTAACACTTTTTCGAGTTTTTTGCCGTTTTGTTAGTAATTCGTCAACCTTTTGAAGGCATACTAAAGGAAGTTAGGACTATAAATTAAGGTAATTGGGGCAAGCTAATAGTGGTTAATCCAACAGAAAATAAAACCAATCATTCAGGAATTCTTTCCGGCGTTAAAACTCGCCTGCGTAAGAATCGTCTTGGTGAACTTCTTGTTCTTGATGGCCACCTCTCCCCAACAGAATTAAAAAATGCCCTGAGTGACAGTAAAAATGCTGGCAGACAATTAGGGCACATCCTTGTTTCCAACAGTTACGTTAGTAAAGCCGTTATACGCCGTACATTAACAGAGCAAATGATGCTCCGTATCACAATGACAGCTGTAACTGTATTGGTTGCATTAGCATCTATGGGTTTTGCAAAAAAAGCTAAAGCGGGTCAGGTAAAAGATGTTCCAGCGAGTATTTCACTCGTCCAAGCTTCGTTTAATTCAGTTAGTCATTATCCAAAACTATTTGGATCAAAAGAAAAGAAATCACGCTCACTCAAAGCTTTTACAAAATGGACAAGCATGTTCCAACGTTTTGAAGCCGGTATGAAACAATCTAATGGCCAGCGTGAAATATCTACTCTCAAAGCAGAATTAGCGTCGTTACAAGGGCTACCATTAAACAAGATGGTATCGCGCGTAAACACAATGATGAATGCTAAGCGCTATGTCAGTGACTCATCTAATTATGGACAAAATGATTACTGGGCAACGCCAGTAGAATTTCTAAAGCGTGGTGGTGATTGTGAAGATTATGCGATTGCAAAATATACAGCCTTAAGAATGCTTGGTGTTCCTGAAGACAGAATGCGCATTGCCATTGTGCAAGATCAGCAAAAAAACATTCCGCATGCTATTTTGATCGTTTATACAGATCAAGGTGCCATGATTTTAGATAACCAAATTAAAAGTGCCGTGAGCGCATCAAGTGTACGTCACTATAAACCAATATTTTCTATCAACCAAAATGCATGGTGGTTGCATACAGCACCAAGCAGTAACGTAACAATTGTTGCCTCTGCTGCCCGTTAATAACTTACCGCCTTTTAACATAGATCATTGACAAGCGCCCTTTAGGGGCTTATTTTTTTATCATTACGTAAATTTAATGAGTTGGAAGAACTATGGCTGTCGGCCGTCTATTCTTGCTATGTATTGCCTTACTGTTCCCTTGCACTTCCCTGACAAATAAAGTGCACGCAGAAAGTTTTTCCTTATTTTTTGAAGAACAAACAGCGCAAAAAACTGACAACTTATCTGTTCTCCCTTCATGGAAAAGAATTTTAGAATTTAAAAACATCGCCGAAGATCGTGATGATTTTTCAATTCAAATGTGGCGTAAACTCATCAGCAGTCTTGCCAATGAGCCCGCAGAGAATCGTATTTATAAGACCAATATGTGGCTCAACAGCTTTCCTTATAAACAAGACAATTGGATCTATGGCAAAAGCGATCACTGGGCAACGCCAACAGAATTCTTAACACATGGTGGTGATTGTGAAGATTTTGCAATCATAAAATATATCACTTTGCGCGAATTAGGTTTTACGCCTGAACAGCTTAAAGTGTCGATTGTATATGATGTTTATAGTGGTACAGACCATGCTTTCTTGCTTGTGAAGCATAATGACAAAGATTTTGTCCTAGATAATAGAAACCATGAAATTTCTGCACATCATTATTATGAGCGTTATAAACCATACTATGTCTTTAATGAAAAAGAAGTCATCACTTTTGAAAGACCGATGATCGCAACAACGATTCGCGATGAAACGAACGACACTATTCTTCCTGGAAACAGATAACTCTAATCTATATCAGCAATGCGTAAAACATTGGTCGTGCCACTTACGCCAAAGGGCACGCCTGCAGTTAGAACAATTTTATCGCCTTTTTGACTATAACCACTCGTTTTTGTATAGCTAACAGCCTTTTCAACCGTTTCGGCAAAATTATTTACATCCACTATATGCTGCGCCCGCACACCATAAGACATCATAACACGCCGCGCGGTTGCTTCATTTTGTGTTAAACACAATATTGGCCCCTCAGGGCGCTGACGTGCTGTTCTTAACGTCGTTGATCCTGTGGTTGTATAATTAACAATGGCGGCTGCCTCTATATCTTTAGCAACATGAACAGCAGATACTGTAATCGCATCAGATGAATCATTTTTCGCATCAGGAGCATTAGCTTCTGTTAAGCGACGGTAATGAGCATCCGCTTCAGTACTTTGACAAATTCGATCCATCATCGAAACGGCTTCTGTCGGATATTTTCCGACTGCCGTTTCAGCAGAGAGCATAACCGCATCAGCCCCATCAAAAACGGCAGTTGCTACATCCGACGCTTCAGCGCGTGTTGGCGAAGCATTTTCAATCATCGATTCAAGCATTTGCGTTGCAACAATGACAGGTTTACCTGATTTTCTTGATTTATAAACGAGTTGCTTTTGAATAACTGGGACTTTTTCTGGCGGAAGCTCAACGCCCAAATCACCCCGCGCAACCATAATGCCGTCAACATGCTTTAATATGTCGTCAATACTTTCTACAGCAGATGGTTTTTCAATCTTAGCCATCAGCGCCGCACGCTCGCCAATCAAATTTTTTGCATAAATCACATCTTCGGCCCGCTGCACAAAACTTTGGGCTATCCAATCAACGCCCATATCTAGAGCTGCCTCCAAGTCCGCTTCATCTTTTTCTGTTAACGCTGGAAGCGGTAAAATAACGCCTGGGACATTAAACCCTTTATTATTTGATAAGTATTGGCCAGAAATTACTTCCGTTTGTAGGTAGTCTTTGCCTTTTTTTGTAACGCGCGCACGTACCTTTCCATCATCAAGAAGAATATCTGAACCAACATCAAGCGCTTCGATCACTTCAGGGTGTGGTAAATGGACACGCTTCTCATCTCCTTCTTGATCATTCATATCAAAGCGAAACACCATGCCCACAGTAAGCTCAATCTTTCCTTCTTTAAATTTGCCAATACGTAACTTGGGCCCTTGAAGATCGGCCAGTATAGAGATCGGACGATCAAATTTTTTCTCTAGCTCTCTTGCCGTTTTCAAATTCTTTTTATGATCTTTATGCGTTCCATGAGAAAAATTCATACGAAAAACATCGACACCAGCCTGAAATAATTTTTCCATCATATCAGGCTCCCCTGATGCAGGCCCCAACGTAGCAACAATCTTTGTTTGGCGATAACGGCGAATCATTTTTCCCTCAATTCTTATTTTCTTCGATAAACATTATCAGAATCATAAAGAATCAACACCTCTCTTTTTATCGATTCGGGACATTAAGAGAACAAAATAAATATCTATATAAAATGAGGCGTAATATTTTGTACCTAAACCAAATTTAAAAATATTTTTTTGAAATTTTATTTCTTTTAATTTTTGGGGATGATCTGAAAAAAGTTCTTATGTATGCGAAAACATTAGAGTTTTTTCTATTTTCATCCCCTTTATTCACCTTTTGGTCATTGGGAAAAGTTTTTTTTCCTCTAGACAGAGACACGATATGTAGTATGGTATTTAAGAATACACCGCTAGGGGTTGTGGTTTCATACACAATCTATCCACAGCAGTTTACATATTTTTATTATTAGTTCTTACAAAATGGGGAGTAAGAGTCATGTTCGACTACGCACAAATTGAAGGGGGAAATAGAGTTCAAATCGACCGTTCCCGTGATGAAAATCTCACAAAATTCGGTATTGAAACACTCTATGATCGCTACCTTCTTCCAGAAGAAGCTCCTCAAGATCTCTTTGCGCGCGTTGCAATGTACTATGGTGATGACTCAAAACACGCCCAACGCCTTTATGATTACATATCAAAATTATGGTTTATGCCTTCTACGCCAGTTCTATCAAATGGTGGTACGAGCCGCGGCCTTCCGATTTCCTGTTTCCTCAATGAAACAGAAGATTCCCTTGATGACATTGTACAGCTTTGGAATGAAAACGTTGCGCTCGCGTCATTAGGCGGCGGTATCGGCTCTTATTGGGGCAATGTCCGCTCTATCGGTGAAAAAGTTGGCCGTAACGGTAAAACGTCAGGGATTGTTCCTTTCATCCGCGTGATGGATTCTCTAACACTTGCTATCTCTCAAGGTTCTTTACGCCGCGGCTCTGCGGCTATTTATTTGCCAATTTGGCACCCAGAAATTGAAGAATTCATTGAAATGCGCCGTCCAACAGGTGGCGATCCAAATCGTAAAGCACTTAACCTTCACCAAGGCGTTCTCGTTACGAACGATTTCATGCACGCGGTTGAAAACAATGAAGAGTGGGCGCTTCGTTCACCAAAAGATAATGCAGTTATTGATACAGTTAACGCACGTGAGCTTTGGATCAGACTTCTTACAGCCCGTATTGAAACAGGCGAGCCTTACATCGTTTATATTGATCACGTAAATGATCACATTCCAGATCACCATAAAATGGCTGGTCTGAATGTTAAGATGTCAAACCTTTGTTCAGAAATCACTTTACCGACAGGCCGTGATCACTTAGGCAACGATAGAACAGCCGTTTGCTGCCTATCATCACTAAACCTCGATAAATTTGACGAATGGCAAGATGAGCCACAATTCATCGAAGATATTATGCGCTTCCTTGATAATGTTCTTTCTGACTTTATCAAAAAAGCACCCGATTCAATGAAGCGTGCAAAATATGCCGCAATGCGTGAGCGCTCAGTTGGCCTTGGCGTTATGGGATGGCACTCCTTCCTTCAGCAAAAAATGATCCCAATGGAAGGCGTTATGGCGAAAGTCTGGAACCGCCGTATATTCCAACACATTAAACGCGGCGCAGATGATGCTTCCCGTAAATTGGCAGAAGAACGCGGCGCATGCCCAGATGCAGCAGATTACGGTATCATGGAACGCTTCTCTAATAAGATGGCAATCGCTCCAACAGCGTCTATCTCTATTATTTGTGGTGGGTCTTCTCCAGGTATTGAACCTAATGCAGCGAATGCTTATACGCACAAAACATTATCTGGTTCATTCCCAGTGAAGAACAAATACCTCACAGCGATCCTAGAAGAAAAAGGACAAAATACAGATGATGTATGGTCTTCAATCTTTACAAATGAAGGATCTGTTCAACACCTTGATTTCCTAAATGATGAAGAAAAAGATGTTTTCAAAACAGCTTTTGAAATTGATCAACGCTGGATCATTGAACATGCTGGTGATCGCTCACAGTTTGTATGTCAGGCACAATCATTGAATGTGTTCTTGCCCGCAAATGTCCATAAGAAAGAACTTCACCACATCCATATGGACGCATGGAAAAAAGGCGTTAAGTCGCTTTATTATTGCCGCTCTAAATCAATCCAACGTGCAGAAAGTAATGCATCATGGATGAGAACACGAGAATCAGAAGGCAGAGAGCCTGAGCTTCCTGAACAGGAAACCAACTACGAGGAATGCCTCGCTTGTCAGTAAGAATAAGAATTCAACGAAAAGCCTCCATTTGGAGGCTTTTTTGTATTTAAAATTTTTATATTTGATGCGGCAAAGGCGGTAGCGTTTGAACACTTAGATGATCAATGCTTGCAACTAAATCAATATCAACAGGCTTCATGGCTTCACCATCATATACCTTACGAATCGTCCAATTTTTTGGCTCACCTTCAATTACAATCACGTCACAATTATTAGGATTTCCTAATTTTCCCTTTGATGCCATTGGTAAATGTGCCCATGCCATAATAAAAGCCTGTATTACCGCACCATGTGTCATAATTAAGAAATCGTCCTGACCTTCCTCTATATCTCGCGCCAGCGTCCCCTCAATAAACTGCTTAGCACGTACAAATGTATTAAGAGTCGATTCGCCAAATAAATGAGACGCTGAAAATGCATCGTTCAAATAAGTACGCTTGGATAAAACTTCTAAAGCTCTTTTCACATCAGGGTCGACCTTGTCATCAGCAAAAGCTAAATGACTAGCAGCACCAAAAAATTTTTCAATCAAACGTACATCTTCTTTAAGTTTAGGTTCGCCTATAAAGTTATCTCTTATGCCTTCATAAACACCGCGAAAAGTCTGTTGTGGCCGTAAATACGAGCTAACAAAAATTGAAGGCCATTGAACCGTTTGAGTATTTTTGTAATAATCAGCAAGAAACTCACCCATAGCAATAGCTTGACGGCAGCCTTGCTCTGTAATCCCTGTTCGCGCGTCCCCTATTTTTACATAGTTTTGCGCATCAACATTGCCGTCTGATTCGGCATGACGCCCTAATAATATTCGCATAGCTTCTGTTTTATGTTATTTTGTCATAAAAATCAAACATGTAACAATTTATGCTCTTTTTACGAATAAATCACGTAACAATGAAAAGGTTTATACTGATGATAACTAGAAAATTAATTTGGACGTTAATATTGGGAGCCGTAATTACAGCTCCATTTACCATCTCTCACACCACTCAAGCAGAAGAAAAAATCATGACAAAATCAGGTAAAGAAGTTTCAACAGATCACCTCACCCCTCTACAGAAAAAAGTGACAATGGAAGGTGGCACCGAGCGCGCCTTCCAAAATGAATATTGGGATCATAAAGAGGCAGGTATCTATGTTGATGTAATTAATGGCGAGGCACTTTTCTCC
>PANS01000015.1 GCA_002708415.1 Micavibrio sp.
CTATGATTTACGGACAAGCGTTGAAATCAGTGTCACTTGTGTCCCTTCCGATGCGCGTAAATTCGAGCGTTACAGCGAAAAAGTTATGCGCGCAGCCTTGAAAGGCATGCAAAAGCGTGCAGGAATCGAAGAGTTTGATATTAGCTATAGCGAAGAAGAAACACACAAACACGGCAGCCTAAACGGTACGGGCGGCACGGGGCGTCAGTCCAAAATTTATTCGGCGCAGCTTTGGTCTGGCCCCAATTCAGTCTTTACGGTTGAAGCCAAACTCAACGGCCCCTCTCACACGCAAGCCGATGCGGCCTATGCCGACATCCTAAAAACTGTGCATTTAAAGGTTGATGAAAAAGAAGAACCAGAAGAAAGCGCAAAAGAAGAGTAATTAACTCTGACTAAGCGCTTTTACCCGCTCAACCATCGCAAAAAATCCATTGCGGCGATTGGGCGAAAGATGTTGATCGAGGCCAATCTTCTTAAAAGTCTCTTCAATATCAATTATCCCAATCTCTTCTGGCGTTTTGCCCTGATAAGCTACTAGAACAAGCGCAATAAGCCCGCGGACAATATGCGCATCACTATCAGCGGTAAAATGAATAGAGCCATTTTCTGACGTTTCAGCAATCATCCATACGCGCGACATGCACCCCTTCACAAGCGTTTCTTCAGTTTTGAGCGCTTCATCCATTGGCGGCAGCTCTTTGCCCAAATCAATGAGATAGCGATAACGGTCCTCCCAATCGTCAAAAAGGGTAAAATTCTCTTGTAAATCTTGTAATTCTAGCGCGTTCATAATTCTCTCACTCGTTACGAATGCTTTAATAGCATATTAACCAATTCACAATATATATTATTTATGCGCAATCACTTGATATTGTTGCAAATCAACTCTTGCACGGCCTTTTTGAGCAAGCTAGGTTGATAGGAGTAGATTCTTTGATTTAGAAAGATAAAGAAAGCATATTCATGAGTAAGTCATCCGACGAAGAAACAGACAGCAAAAACACCCTTTACTGCTCTTTTTGTGGCAAAAGCCAGCACGAAGTACGCAAGTTAATTGCGGGTCCTAATGTATTCATTTGTAATGAATGTGTTGAACTTTGCATGGACATCATTCGTGAGGAAGATAAATCTCAACTTGTTAAAGATGGCGATGATGGCATCCCTTCTCCAAGCGAAATTAACGGCTTTCTTGATGATTATATTATCGGACAGGCACAAGCAAAACGCGTTCTCTCCGTAGCGGTTCACAATCACTATAAACGCCTAGAGCATGTTGCAAATAACAGCGGCGCCAATGATATTGAACTTGCCAAATCTAACATTCTTGTTGTTGGTCCAACAGGTTGCGGTAAAACGCTTTTAGCACAAACGCTTGCGCGTATTATTGATGTGCCGTTTACAATGGCTGACGCCACAACATTAACCGAAGCGGGTTATGTTGGTGAAGATGTTGAAAATATTGTTCTGAAACTTCTTCAGGCGTCAGATTACAACGTAGAGCGCGCACAACGTGGTATTGTTTACATTGATGAAATTGATAAGATTAGCCGTAAATCTGACAACCCTTCTATTACACGTGATGTGTCTGGTGAAGGTGTTCAGCAAGCGCTTCTTAAACTTATGGAAGGAACAGTCGCTTCTGTCCCTCCACAAGGGGGGCGCAAACACCCTCAACAGGAATTCTTACAAGTTGATACATCAAATATTCTCTTTATTTGTGGTGGGGCGTTTGCTGGTATTGAAAAAATCTTAGCAAATAAAGGCCGCGGTCACACAATTGGTTTTGGTGCAGATGTTCAACCACCTGAGGAAGGTGATGTTGGAGAATTACTCTCAACATTAGAGCCAGAAGATCTTCTTAAATATGGACTTATTCCAGAATTTGTTGGTCGCTTACCCTTGATTGCAACGCTTGAGAACTTAGATGAAGATGCGCTTGTTACGATTCTGACAGAGCCTAAAAACGCTCTTGTGAAACAATACCAACGCCTCTTTGAAATGGAGGGTGCCAAACTTGAGTTTACCGATGACGCCCTTAAAGCTATTGCTAAACAAGCTATTGCTCGTAAGACTGGCGCGCGTGGTTTACGTTCAATCTTGGAAAACCTACTTCTCGACACCATGTTTGAGCTACCAGACAAAGAAGGTATTGAGAAGGTCGTTATTGATGACAAAGTTGTTGATACGGACAAAGAACCTACATTTATCATTGCTGATAAAAAGAAAGCTAAAAAATCCAAAAAGAAAGATGATGATGAAGAGGCATCTGAAGCAACTGGTTCTTAATCTTTTTCTAACTTTTTTAGTTCACTCTATACGAACGTATTCAAACTAACTTGGAGCTTTAAGAAATGACCAACACTGCTATCCAACTCGAACCAAATAAAAAATATCGTTTGATCACACGATCAGATATGGATGGCCTCGTTTGTGCAGTTCTTCTTAAAGATTTAGGTGTTATTGATGATATTACCTTTGCACATCCAAAAGATATGCAAGATGGGATTGTGGAAGTTGGACCTGACGACATCACAACAAACCTACCTTACGTTTCTGGCGTACATCTCGCCTTCGATCATCACGCCAGTGAAATGGAACGAATTAAAGAACGCCCGAACAATCATATTATTGATTCGGACGCCCCATCTGCAGCGCGCGTTGTTTATGATCACTTTGGTGGCGCTGCACAATTCCCAAATATCAGTGAAGAAATGATGATTGCAGTTGATAAAGCTGATTCTGCAGCCTTCTCACGCGAAGATATTATGGAACCAAAAGGCTGGGAGCTTTTAAGCTTTCTAATGGATGCGCGAACAGGCCTTGGCCGTTTCCGCGATTTTAACATTTCAAACTATCAGCTCATGATGCAACTCATTGACGAATGTCGTGATGCGCAGTCAATTGACGATCTTTTACAGTTACCTGACGTTAAAGAACGCGTTGATCTCTATGAGAGCCACGCACAAAAATTTAAAGAACAAATTGAACGCTGCTCGCGCGTCGAAGATAACCTCGTCATGATTGATCTTCGTAATGAAGAAACAATCTTTGCGGGTAACCGCTTCATGATTTACGCCCTCTTCCCACAATGTAACGTGTCTATTCACATTCTTTGGGGCAAGAATAAGCAAAACACTGTATTTGCTTGTGGTAAATCTATTCTAAACAAAACGAGTAAAACGGACATTGGTCAGCTCATGCTTCAATATGGTGGTGGCGGTCACCACGCTGCAGGAACGTGTCAGATTACGAACCTTAAAGCAGACGAAGTTCTCCAAGAATTGATTACTAAAATCACTGCTGATGGCTAATAGCCCGCCACTATTAAAACAAGGCGCGACGATTGGTATCATTGCGCCTTCAAGCTATTACGATAAAGAACAATTCTCCACCTCGATCTCTCTATTAAAAAATAAAGGCTATAAAATCGTTTTTCACGATCAAGTGGATGCGCAACACAATCAGTTTGCAGGAACGCCGGAAGAAAAACTAAACGCCCTTCATGATTATTTTAAAAATCCACATATAGACGCCATATTCACGCTTGTTGGCGGTAATGGCGCGCTCCATCTTCTCGATAAAATTGACTACAACCTTATCAAACAAAACCCTAAAATACTTATGGGTTTTAGTGATGTAACCGCATTACTTAATGCTATATCTTCACAAATAGGCCTTATAACCTATCACGGCCCAACGATCGCAAGCTTTTCCAAAATCGCGACGGAAGACATTGATCAATGCTTTGATCTTTTGCACAATCAAACCCTGAACATCCCTATTCCTAACGATATCAACACCGAAGGCTTACTATATGGAGGTAATTTAAGCGTTTTTCAGGCGCTCATCGGTACAGATTATGCTCCACCGCTTGATAAAGACCTTATCCTCTTCATCGAAGACACAAATGACCATTTAAGCCGTTATGACCGTATGATCGCGCATATGAAACTCGCAGGCTGGTTTAAAAATGTTAAAGCCATTCTTGTTGGAGAGTTTTTAAAATCACAAGATAACCCAGACCGCCCCTTTGGCATGGAAATCGAAGAAATCATTAAAACGCATACCCCAAACATCCCTATCGTGACCGATATGCCCTTCGGCCACGGCGAACGGTTAATAACTCTTCCCGTTGGCGCAAAAGTCCTCTTGAAAAACAGCACTCTTTCCTATAAATCGTAAACCTCATTCTTTATTAAGCGTGGTCACTGCTTCGCTTTTGCCTTGTATTAGGCGCGAAGAATGAAGCGTATATCAATACGTAAATGACGAGCAACGCCATAAAAGGCAAAATGGAAGTAGTGAAATGACCTTTGTAGTGACCGATGCCTGCATCAAATGTAAGTATACAGACTGTGTTGAAGTTTGCCCTGTAGATTGCTTTTATGAAGGTGAAAACACGCTCGTTATTCACCCTGACGAATGTATTGATTGCGGTGTATGCGAGCCAGAATGTCCAATTGAGGCCATTATCCCAGACACCGAGTCAGAAGCCGACAAATGGCTAGAGATAAACCGTAAATATTCCGAAAAATGGCCCGTTATTACCCAGAAAAAAGCACCTCTTCCAACTGCAGAAGAGTATAAAGATGTTAAAGACAAAATGAAATTCTTTAGCGAAGAGCCTGGCGAGGGCGATTAAAACGCCTCTAAACCCCTTGAAAAAACACAAAAAACAGCAGAAAACTGCGCTTTTTCAATTTTTTGTTGAAAAATAGCAAAAAATGACATATAGTCTTGTCCATAGCTTAACGATAAGCGGTTGAAACAGGGCGTGTCACCTAGGCGTTTTTTAAAAACATAAGACCTTGAGTGTTTCACAACAAATAAAAACCAAAACACTCGTTTCCTATAAATAAAATACTGAAAACGGCATGGCTTTTGCAATCATGTCGGCAGTAAAAATGACTTTAACTATGAACCAAAGGGAAAGATATAGCATGGCTGATAACGACAATTTCGCAAAAGGTGACTACGTAGTATATCCGGCGCACGGCGTTGGACAAATCGAGAGCATTGATACACAGAGCATTTCTGGTATGGAGATCAAGCTTTATACAGTTAATTTTGAAAAAGACCGTATGCGCCTTAAAATCCCAATGATGAAAGCAAAAGAATCTGGGTTGCGTAAGCTTTGCACAACAACACGTCTTAAAGATGCTCTTAAAACACTTCAAGGCAATGCACGTATCCGCCGCACAATGTGGAGCCGTCGCGCACAAGAATATGAGCTCAAAATCAATTCAGGGGACCCTGTTATGATTGCTGAAGTTCTTCGTGATCTTAAGCGTAACACAGAGGATTCAGAACAGTCTTACTCAGAACGTCAAATCTACCAATCAGCAATGGAACGTCTTGCACGTGAAGTAGCGATTGTTGAAAAAACATCAGAAGACAAGGCTGTTATTCGCCTTGAAAAGCTGATGGGTATTGACCAAGACGCTAAAAAAGCAGCAAACGACGCTCTATTAGTTGAAGAGCAGCCAATGAAGCGCTCAAAAGCAGCTTAATTATAAGAATTTAACAAACCGATCCAACCTCCTTCGTTTTGTTATAAATATAAATCCCTGCTCTCCTTTGTGGTTAGCGGGGATTTTTTTATACCAACATCCTGAATCTACTATATAATGGTTATGATTCTGGGAAGTCCTTCCCGCCTGTACTCAAAAACACCTACCCGCGAAAGACCAAAGCCACAAATGTGCCACTCGTCTCATCAGCAGAAAAAAGACAATAAATTTAGATCTCTGGGCACGCCCGACAAGATCTGGGCTGTCTCTGCCATCCATGGTGATTGCACACGTCTAGAGGGTCTCCACAACGCAATCTATGAACGTATCAACGTTGGTGATCGCTTGGTTTATTTAGGCAACTACACAGGCCATGGAGAGCAATCACGCGAGGTCATTGATGAGCTCCTCACTTTCCGTCGTGCCCTCCTCGCCCTCCCAGGCATGAAGCCGAGCGACATTACTTATTTACGCGGTGGGCAGGAAGAAATGCTCCACCTTCTGACGCAGTTACAATTTTGCCGCGAGCCTGTCGACACTCTCCTTTGGATGCTTGGATCAGGCATGAGCAATACCATGCGTAGTTATGGCATTTGCCCCCATGAAGGTATCACAGCCGCCCGTGAAGGCATTATGTCTCTGACCCGTTGGACGAATAAGATCAAAGAACAACTCCGCAATCAAGCTGGTTTTGATGCGTTTATGATGAACCACATGCGCGCCGCCTATACCGAATACCAAACAGATAAGATGGCTTTATTCGTCAATGCCGGCCTTGATCCATCTCTCACATTAGAACAGCAAGAAGATCGCCTATGGTGGCAGGGTGATAACTTCCATGACATGCACGGTGCTTATAAACCGTTTGAAAAGGTTATTCGCGGCTTTGACCCCAAACACCAAGGCGTTCAAATGAACGGTGTTACCGCATCCCTTGATGGCGGTTGTGGCTTTGGCGGTTCACTCATTTGTGCAGGCATGGAAGCCACAGGCGATATTTTTGAGCTAATGGAAGCTTAACATCTTACATACCTGTCATTGCGAGAAAGCCTTCAGGCTGACGTGGCAATCTCTTCCGATTACTTCGCTAACCGCTCGCAATGACAACCCATCACAAAACCCTCTTGTATTTTTCTGGAAAATATATAGTTTCGTAAACTATGTCAGATATAGCAGAACTAACAGAAACATTTACAGGGCATACCCATGAACTTCCATCAGGGCAAGTTGTAAGTATTTGGGAAAACTCTAATACTGGGCTTCCCCCTTACAAAGATTGGCTAACACTTCACTATCAAGCGACAGCTTTAGAAAAACAAGGTTTAAAAGCAACGCCGTATCGAGAAGCAATGGAAAAAATAAAAACTGCAGAAGCTCGCGCCAAGCAACCAAAATTTATTTAATCTGAAATCACCTTATACAAACGCCCCGCAATGATACGGTCATTGGCGGTTAAGCCATTAAGGACCATAAACTGCTGCGACATCAACTCATCAACCTTCATACGCGCACCAAGTGATTTTACAGTATCACCAGATTTAGCCGCAACAAGCTTGATGCGTTTCGGACGAATAGAATTTTTCTCTGATGCTGTAAGACGCCTAAAGCTATAAGTCGTTTTCTTAAGCTCATCCATAAAGGCCGAATTAACAGTTTTTGGAATGGCCATTTGAAAGCGGAAGAACTCACCTGGTTTCCACTCAATCGCCACAAGACGTATCGTCACCGACTTGCCCTGAACAACACCTGTAAACGCCGCCGTTGCCGCATTCATACCATTGACCTTAATAGACTCGGCGCTACCGACAGTTTGATTTTTAAGCCAAACATTTTTGATATAATCAAGCGGTGGTATCGCTTGCTGCACTTTACCCATATCAAAAACAATGACCGTCCCATTGTTATGCTTTGCCATCACAGCTGCTTGGGAGTTTGATATTTTTGTCCCTTCCGGCACAGAAAACATAAACCCGATTTTTGTGTGGTAAAAATTATTACCGCGCACAAAACCTTGATCCGCACTATCACCATACGTCATGCCGTTAATTTTTTGCAAATGACTATCGCGGTTCACGACAGCTTTTCTTTTTGAATAATTTTGTGCCTCAACCGAAGCTTGCTTTACGCGCTCTGATGTAATCGGGTGCGTAGAAAAGTAATTAAAGCCTGATGTCTTCTTACCCGATAACTTCGCATCAAGTTTTGTCTGGGCATCAAGATTTTTTAAAAAACCCGCCATCGCATTTGCATCATACCCTGCGCGTGATAAATAACGCACTCCTAAACTATCAGATTCATGTTCTTGACCGCGCGAATAAGATTTAATGTAAAGTTCTGATCCTAAGCCTGCCGCGCGACCAATATCCGCGTTTCCCGCTGCCGCGCCTAAAACAGCCGCGCCTAAATTAACCAAAAAACCTTGGGAAACACGTTCTGCCGCATGGCGCGCCGTAATGTGACCAACCTCGTGTGCAAGAACGCCCGCTAGTTCAGCTTCACTATTTGCAAGAGCCAATAGGCCACGCGATACATAGACATATCCGCCTGGCACAGCAAAAGCATTCACAATCGGACTATCAATCACATGAAATTTATATTGCACATCTTTACGTTCCGTATTGGCGGCTATTTTGGCACCAACTGTTGAAACATAATCGGCCAAAGGCCCGCTCATGAATTTACCAAAACTCTTTTCGACATTTTGATGCTCTTGTGCACCCACGTCGGCTTCTTTATCTGCTGGTAATAAAGCTGTAAACTGACGATCACCCGTTGCAGGATTAACACTGCATGCGCTCACTGTTAAAAAAGCAGCCCCCATAAAACCAAGAAGACTCTTCTTGCCAAAGCCCTTTGATTTCATCCATTGTAAACTCATGTTACGCGTCCTATTCATTATATTGTTGCTCACCCCTTCTTTTGCCTTTGCGCAAGAAGACAATGCATTTAGTTTTATTACTAACTCAAAAGAGCTTAAACATACCTATTCAGGCAAAATTGACAAGATCATTGATGGGCAAACAGTTTTGTTAACCAACAATAAAATTGTCCGTCTTGTCGGTTTAGATATCCCCGCCTTTTCACAAAATCCAGACTTTGATTTCACACTAAAAGCAAAAATGCTCCTGACCAAAATGCTCCCTAAAGGCACTGATGTCATGATTTATCAAACCCGCATGGCAAAAAAAGGGCGAATTAACCGTATGGGACACGATTTAGGCCACATTTTGACCAAAGAATCCAAAGATAAACCACGGGTATGGCTCCAAGGCCTATTGCTCTCCAAAGGCCTAGCTCGCGTCTACACGTCCTCCAGCAATCCAGAACTCGTAGATGAAATGCTCGCGATTGAGAATACCGCAAGAGAAGCAAAAATAGATTTATGGAACGATGACAGCCCTTTTAAAGCCCTTACGCCAGATACAGCCGCTCAAAGTATGGGGAAATTCACAATTATAGAAGGCATTGTAAGCAAAACCGCTACCGTTAAAAACACGCTTTATCTTAATTTTGGAAAAAACTGGAAAACTGATTTTACAATTATGATTTCAAGCGCTCTTCGTAAAAAACTTGCGCGCCGCTCTTTAGACCTCATGAACTTAAGCGGACAAACTGTTCGGGTGAGAGGCTGGGTTCGTGAGTATAACGGCGCACTTATAGAGCTAGAAGACGCAGGGCATTTGGAAATTCTCGATAATTCACCGTTGCAAGAGCCTGCCAAAGAGACTAATCTACCCTAAATCATTAACTTGTTAAGATTTAAGGAGAGGGCCTAAAGCTATGCCACAGCGCAATAAAAATAACAGCTACCGCCCTGCTCCGCTAATGGATTTATTTCCGGAAATAGTCCCTTATTCCTCTGGTTATTTGCCTGTTGAAAATCCTCATGAAATTTATTGGGAACAAAGCGGTAATCCTGATGGTACGCCTGTTGTCGTTCTTCACGGCGGTCCTGGTGGTGGGACTAGCCCTGTTAACCGTCAATTCTTCGACCCCGATCATTATCGCATTATTTTATTTGACCAACGTGGCGCGGGAAAATCAACGCCGCCTGTTTGCCTCATCAATAATACAACACAACATCTCGTTCAGGATATCGAAGCTCTTCGTGAGCATTTAGGTATCGAAAAGTGGCACGTCTTTGGCGGATCATGGGGCAGTACACTTGCTTTAAGTTACGCCGCCAAACATGCTGATAAAATAAAAAGCATGGTCTTGCGCGGAATCTTTCTTATGGAAGAACAAGAAATAGATTGGCTCCTTTATGGTCTTAAAACAATCTACCCAGAAAGCTGGGAACAATTCGTTTCGATCATCCCTGAAAACGAACACGATGATCTTCTAAATGCCTACCACAAACGTTTAAACAGTGATGATCCTGAAATACGAATGGAAGCTGCTATGAGTTGGAGCCTTTATGAAAGCGCCTGCTCTTCCCTTATTCCAAACTATGAAATTATTACAACCGATGAGCAGCGCGCTCAAGCCCTCGCCATTGCAACTATCGAAGTCCATTATTTTTATAACCAACTTATCAAAACAGAAGATAGCCTTCTCAATCAAGTTAATGCGTTTCGTTCAATCCCCACCATGATTGTTCAGGGGCGTTATGATATGATTTGTCCCATAGCAACCGCGCATAAGCTTCATACCAACTGGCCAGAAGCAGATTATATTGTTGTGCCAGATGGTGGACATTCTGCCCTAGACCCTCCTGTGCGCTCTCGTTTAATCGAAGCCACAGAAAACATGAAATCGATTTCTTAAAAATTAAACTTATGACCCAGAGGATTTTTTCAAAATGAATTTTCAAACGCTCAATGACATAGAAGTATCAGGGCAAGTTGTGCTCTTACGTGCCGACTTAAACGTGCCTGTTTCTGATGGAGCAGTTACCGATGCAACACGTATTCAACGCTTAAAACCAACCATTGATGCACTAATCAATTCTAGAGCAAAAATTGTTGTGCTCTCACACTTTGGCCGCCCTAAAGGGCAAGTAAATCCTGAATTCTCCCTAGAGTTTTTAACGGGTTCTCTAGAAAAACACTGGGACACACCTGTTTCATTCGCAAAAGACTGTATCGGAAATACAGCACAAAGCGCCATTGATATCTTACAAGAAGGATCTGTTTTATTGCTCGAAAATGTTCGTTTCCATGAAGGAGAAGAAACCAACAATGCGGGCTTTGCCTCTGCTCTTGCAACGCTTGGTGATATTTTCATCAATGATGCTTTTTCTGCTGCGCACCGTGCCCACGCATCAACCGAAGGCATCACACATTTTCTTCCTTCTGCAGCAGGCCTTCTTATGGAAGCGGAATTGAATGCCCTAAACAACGCCCTCGAAGCACCAGAAAAACCTGTTGCCGCAGTAGTTGGCGGCGCAAAAGTTTCAACCAAGTTAAGCGTTCTTAATAACCTCGTTAAAAAAGTAAATTACCTCATTCTTGGTGGCGGTATGGCCAACACATTCTTAATGGCGCAAGGAAACGAGGTTGGAAAATCTTTACGCGAACCAGATATGCTCGATACAGCCCGCGAGATTGTTGAAACAGCAAAGGCCAACAACTGTGAAATTATACTTCCCATTGATTGCGTTGTTGTTGAAAATTTAGGCGCAGGTGTTTCTTATGATACAGTCACTTTAGAAAACTTTCCTGCCAATAAAAGCGCTGTCGATGCAGGAGAAAAATCCACATCACACATCAATGAAATTTTGGACGGGTGCAAAACACTTCTATGGAATGGACCTATGGGAGTTTTTGAAATCCCGCCATTTGATCGTGGTACAAATGCTGTTGCAAAACATGCTGCAAAGTTAACTGCATCAGGACAACTCGTTAGTGTCGCTGGCGGCGGTGACACTGTGGCCGCTCTTGATAATGCAAAGGTAATTGATGACTTTACTTATATTTCAACCGCTGGCGGCGCTTTCCTAGAATGGATTGAGGGGAAAACACTCCCTGGTGTTGCCGCACTTATCAACGCACAATCACAAGCAGCCTAAAAGATATAAAAAAGCCCCTCTATTTTACTAGAGAGGCTTCTTATGTGGAGTTGAAAACTTTTTATTAGTGGCGGCTTTCGTTCAAAATAGTGCGTGCCATGCGTTCGTTCATTTTATCATAATACTTAAGAGCGAGAGCAAGCTCATTCTTATTAACAACCCTATCCATAGAATACCTAAAACGATGTGTTAGCAAAAACATATTCACAAAATCTGGCTTTGAAATATTTGTTGCCTTACAGGCAATTGCCAAACCCTGCGCTGATTTTTGCGATAAAATTTCACGCACCGTACCTTCTAACAAGCCGCAGTAAACAGAAAATTGAGCAACAAAACTAATGAGCTGACCACGGCGTAAATTAGAAATCATAACCTCTGGTGTTAAAAGGCCGCGCTCCATCATGCTCTCTGCTGCAATAATCATCTCAACATTTGGCGTTAAATCCGTTTCATTTTGCGCTGTCATTTGAAAAATAATATCGTCAATTTCGCTATCAATACTTTGCATGTCAGAAATCATAAAATTTCGACGGATATATTCTTTTAAATCTCGCCCAACATGTTGATAAAGCTTTGTTACTGTTGAGCTTGGAATTTCACTACGCATAACAAATGATTTAGCGAGCGGATCTGAAAAACGTGCCATATTTGAAAAACGTGTAATCGCATGTGGCGTCAAAATCACACTCTCATTTTTAGAAAGAGTAATCGCCGTTTCAATATCTTTCGTATCGACAAGAACATTCATCAATAAATCTGATATTCCCTCTCGTCCTGCAATAGCTCTCCAATGTCCAGCCGATGTCGCTTTAACAATATAAATCAGATCAGTGTCCGTTAAGATTCTACTGTGCGTTAAAACTGGTGTAGCCACTTCTGCATCATCATTTGCAAGATGTAAAATCATGCGAAGCGGAATATCGTCCATAAGAGCAAGGCGCTCAGAAAGCGCTGCCCTTAAGTCTAGTTCTGCTTTACTTAAAAGACCTATCAAAACATCTGTAATAAGCTCACTTTCATCAACTTTAAGGTCTATATCAAGAAGGTCAGCCATAACACCGGCAAGCTCTGCACGTGTTTCCGCTCCTGGCCTTTCTGAAAGGCAATGAAGCTTGTGACGATCATAAAGGCGCACCAAAAGCGGCCCAATCTCTGGCGATTTTTCTAATAAACCCATATACATTTTTGCTAACTGCCCCTGAACCAACACGACCTCTTGTTTTTATCTGTTTTTTAGAGAAAGGTCGCTTATTTCCCTGCGACCTAAAATAGACATAAAATGTTACTTTTTCGTTAAAATAGGTAAAATTTTATCTATTTTTTCTTTTGTGACATTTAAGCCTAACCTCTTTGTTTAAATATTTTATTAAATATTCTTTGTTACCATTAAGTATAACATTATGGTAAATATTATGGCAAATATTTTCATCACATTAACATTTTGATATAAAAGGGTAATTTCATGGTCGGATCAATCAATAGTGGCTATCAACAGCAAGCGCCTGTCTTCAAATCACTAAATCCGGGTATCACCCGCAATGAAACAACGCAAAATGCCGTCCAACAAGGCAAAGATAGCTCTGAAAATGCTTCCGTTTCCAAAGCACAAGGCTCAGACATAATCGGCGCACAAAAACAAGCGCAGTCTGTCCTACAAGTCGGCGAAGACACAGGGCTTTCATCACGTAGCAATGATCGAGGCCAAAACCTCGACATTTCGGTTTAATTTTATAAAAACTACTGAAAAGCGACTTCGTTGAAAGAGCGAAGCTTACGGCTATGGAGCTTTTCTGGTCCAATGCCGCGTAAAATCTCCATTGTCCGCAAGCCAATTTGCAAATGTTGATTCACGCGCTCGCGATAGAATGTATCCGCCATTCCTGGCAACTTAAGCTGGCCATGAAGCGGTTTATCAGAAACACAAAGAAGTGTGCCATAAGGTACCCTAAATCTAAAACCGTTGGCCGCAATCGTTCCAGATTCCATATCAAGGGCAATCGCCCTACTTTGTGAAAAGCGCTGATTTTGACGCACAGAAGATCTTAACTCCCAATTTCGATCATCAATTGTTGCAACCGTTCCTGTCCGCATAACCTTCTTCACATCATGCCCCTCAATGCCGCAAATCTCTTTTACCGCTTGCTCCAACGACACTTGCATTTCAGCCAAAGCAGGCACAGGAATACTAGGATGTAAGTCCTTATAAAGGACATTATCTTCGCGCAGATACCCATGCGCCAAAACATAATCACCCAGCTCTTGTGAGTTCCTTAAGCCTGCACAATGCCCTAGCATCATCCATGAGTGTGGCCTTAAAACCGCAATATGATCCGTAATCGTTTTTGCATTTGATGGGCCAACACCAATATTGACCATCGTGATGCCATCGCCATCTTCACGTTTTAAATGATAGGCTGGCATTTGTGGTAAACGCTTTCCCTCTTCTGGTTGAACAAAGTCACCATAACCGTCCTTACCTGCGCCTTGCTCTCCAATTTTAATAAATTCATCGATGTAAAACTGATAATTTGTAAAAATCACATAGTTTTGAAAATCTTCGGCCTTCGTCCCCGTGTAATGCTTTAAACGTAGCAAGCTAATATCAGTGCGCGGCGCAGTAAATAAGGCTAAAGCCTCTGGCGCCCCCTCTCTGGCTCTAAAATAGCCATTAGCAATTTGATCATCCATCAAGCTCAAATCTGGTTGATCAAATATATTTGGTAGTGCCTCCATCTGCTCATGCGTTAAATCCCCTTCTAGGTGAAAATCCTCACCAAGCGCAAAATGGATAGGAATAGGTGTATCGCTTAAACCAACTTCAACCGAAACACCGTGATTTTTAAGAAGAAGTCCAATTTGTTTTTTATAATAATGTCCAAAGATATCAGGGCGCGTCACTGTTGTTTCATAAACACCGGGCTTTGAAACAAAACCATACGAAAGCCGACTATCAATACGGTCTTTATTTTGAACTTCTATTCTTAGATACGGATAAAAACCAACGACCTTTTCGGTAATATTTTTTCCTGCCGTAAAGTCACCAAATGCGTTGCGTAAATGTCCAACTTGCGCGTCATATATATCCGAAATTGCTAGAGTGGCCTTATCGGCACAGGAATATTCTTGAGATTCAATCTTTTTAACCATGCATTATTATGGCCTAAAAAAGTTAAAATTCAATGGATTAAGGTGTTTTACGCTCCAACTAATGCTTTTGCGAATTCTTCGGCCTTAAACGGGCTAAGATCTTCAATCTTCTCGCCTACGCCAACGGCATGGATAGGTAGCTCAAATTCTTCAGCCAACGATACAACGACACCGCCTTTGGCAGAACCATCAAGCTTTGTGACAACAAGCCCCGTCAGATCCACAACATCCTTAAAATTTTGAACCTGCGAATGCGCGTTCTGACCCGTCGTTGAATCGAGAACAAGAACAATGGCATGGGGCGCACTTTCGTCTTGCTTTTTAATCACGCGAATAACCTTGGCGAGCTCTTCCATCAGGTTTGCCTTATTTTGCAAGCGCCCAGCCGTATCAATCATGAGCAAATCAACATTATCTGCCTTAGCTTTTTCCAGCGCTTCAAACGCTACCGCAGCAGGATCATCACCAATATCCTTTTTTATCAAAGGACACTTTGCACGATTCGCCCAAACCTCAAGTTGTTCAACCGCCGCCGCACGGAACGTATCAGCCGCAGCAATCATCACCTTTTTATGCTGCTTGATATGATATTCATAAGCCAGCTTACCAATCGTTGTGGTTTTTCCTGCACCATTGACACCACAAACAAGCATAACGAACGGTTTTTTATCAGCTTCTGTAATATCTAAAGGCTTTGCCACTGGCGTTAAGATTGTTGCAATACTCGACGATAGAGCGTTTTTAATCTCATCTTCTTCAATTTCTTTATCAAAACGGTTTTCAGCAAATTCCGAAACAATTTTTGTTGCCGTTTTCGGTCCCATATCGGCCAAAATCAAAATTTCTTCAAGCTCGTCCAGCGCGTCTTGGTCTAATTTACGCTTGGTAAACACATCTGTGATGCTCTGCCCTAGCTTATTTGATGACTTTGAAAGCCCTTTAGAGAGCCTAGAGAACCAGCCACCCTCTTCGCTGTGATCTTCATCTAAATCTTCAGCTTCCTTTAAATCCGCGCCAAGCGTATGTTCTGGCACAGGTGTTAATTCCGTTTCATCAAGAATTTGTGTTGCTGTCTTATTAAGCTCCTTAACGGTCGCCTCATTCATTTCAGCGTCATATTCCGTTGCAGGCTCTAAAGCAGGGTCATTTTTATGACGAAGTAAGCGATCATCGTGATGTTCCTTCTCTTGTGAACCTTCATTCTTCTTTTTGCGCCAAAAAACCATTACAAAACTTTTCCTATTAGTTGATTATTTTCTATACCATGAATCATTACATCCACCAAGCGACCAACACGTTGACCTTGGTCAAGCCTCACAGGCGCAAAATGTTCCGTTCGGCCGATATTTCCTTTTTCAACAATAACTTGTCGTTTTTGTTTCACGTGAAGCTTTAAAAATTTATCCACTTGTTTATCCCCTAAGTTACGCAAGATCGATGCACGTTCTTTACGGATAGGGTGCGGCACTTGCTTATTGGCGGGAATATTCGCCGCTGGCGTGCCTGGGCGCTCAGAATACGGAAAGACATGAAGGAACGTCAAATCGCACTCTTCGACGATATCGGCGGTATTTTGAAACATTTCATCGGTTTCTGTTGGAAATCCAGCGATTATGTCTGCGCCAAAAACCATATCGGAGCGATAATCACGCGCACGTTTACACATATCAATAGCATCTGCCCGCAAATGACGGCGTTTCATACGCTTTAAGATCATATCATCGCCAGCTTGAAGGCTCATATGAAGATGCGGCATAAGGCGCGGCTCTTCGGCAATTAAACGCCAAAGATCATCATCAATTTCTACTGGATCTAAAGAAGAAAGCCTTAGACGCGGCAATTCAGGCACAAGAGCTAATACGCGGCGGATCATCTGCCCCAAGGCAGGCTTCCCCGGAAGATCAGCGCCATAGGACGTTACATCCACGCCTGTCATCACAATTTCATTATAACCTGCGTCCACAAGCTTACGAACCTGATCAGCAATCTCACCAATCGGGACAGAGCGGGAATTACCACGGCCATAAGGGATAATGCAGAACGTACAACGATGATCACAACCATTTTGAATTTGAATAAAGGCGCGAGCTTGGCTTTCTATGCCCTCTATTAAATGCCCCGCTGTTTCTTTCACCGACATGATATCATTCACAAGAACCTTCTCTTCACCAGCCAAACCCCATGTTTCAGCTTTGAGTTTAAGGTCGTTACCAATGATTTTATCAACTTCACCCATACCCGCATAAGTATCGGGATCAATCTGCGCGCTACAGCCTGTAACAATGATTTTAGCCTTGGGATTATCGCGGCGAGCCCGACGGATCGCTTGACGCGCCTGACGTTCAGCCTCCTTTGTCACTGCGCAAGTATTAAAGATAATAGCATCCTCTAACCCCGCATTTTTGGCATGGGTACGCATCACCTCGCTCTCATAGGTATTGAGGCGACATCCAAAAGTTACGAGTTCTGGCTCTTTTTGGCTCATGAGCTACGGTTTACAGGGGTTTTAGAGATAGGTCAAACATCTATTTTCCCCTCAAACGAATAAGCAACAGGGCCAGTCATCGCGACTTGTGCATCATCGGACGGCCAATCAATAATAAGATCACCACCATCAAGGGTGACCGTCATCTTCCGTTTTGTAATACCGCGACGAATGGCGGCCACTGCCACAGCGCACGCACCAGAGCCACAAGCATCGGTAATTCCAGCTCCACGCTCCCAAACACGCATTCGCACATGATCAGGTGCAAGTACCTCAACAAATTCAACATTTGTCTTGTTTGGAAAAAGCAGGTCCGTTTCATAACGTTTTCCGTACTTTTCCACACCATGATCCCCTAAATCATCCACGGAACCATCCACAAAGAACACACAATGCGGGTTACCCATCGATACAGCAACAGGATCATTAGGCTGACCAGGCTCAACAGGATACGGCAAGTGAAGCGTATCGCACTCTTGTGAAAGCGGTATCTCATTCCATTTAAGTTTTGGTTCACCCATCTGCACGGTAACTTGACCATTTTCAGCGCGCGAACAATTAAGAGCCCCTACAGGTGTTTCCAATACGATTTGATCAACTTGTTCTTCACGCATCATGATATCAGCGACACAGCGTATTGCATTACCGCATGACTCAAGAAAAGACCCATCCGCGTTATACATGTCCAAATACACTGTTTCCTGAAAGTTCTCAGAAATGCGTAAAATGACAATTTGATCGCATCCCACACCGCGCTTACGATCAGCTATCCTCCGAATTTGCGCCTCAGAAAGCTTAATATCCTTGACTCTGGCATCAAAAATGACAAAGTCATTCCCAAGCCCATGCATTTTTTTAAAGTTAATCATTACTGTGTTTTCTTTAGGTTAAATTTATTTACGTAAAACGGTTGACGTATTAAAAGTTTTAGTTTAGATACTTTTTATCCGTTTGAGACAAAAGAGGTTCTACTATGAACAATATTTATGAAACTGCCCGCTATGGCAATGATAATTATGCGTCCCCTACATCAGAAGATGCCGATTACTGGCGTTTACGCCATTTAGTCAAAAAAGAAAAACGCCAAGCTTTTATCAATGGAGCCGCTTTTACAGGCATTAGCGTCTTCATCATCTTTTTGCTGTTCTTAACAATGAGCAACAGCGGCATAACCTTCATGACTTGTCACGAATTTGGTGAAACATTTACGTGTCGCCTTGGCGGACTGTAGAAAGCCTTTAACGCTTGACAAAAGCGCTCTAAATCCATAAAACACCTTTAATTCATCGGCATTGTTGTTAATTGCCGTGTCTAGCGATACCCCTCAGTCAGCGAAATTACGCCCACTGAGGCATTTTTGCTATATGAATTAACATTGGCGTTTCGCTTTATTTTTGCACAAGGCAAGAGGAGCGAAATGTACTAAAACTGTACATGAGCGACGAATAACGATGTGCAAGGATAAATGGGAACGACAAGAAAGTGTTTGATAATTTAAGCGATAAGTTAGGCAGCATCTTTGATAAGCTGCGCGGTAAAGGCTCTCTTTCAGAAGATGACGTGAATGCCGCAGCGCGTGAGATTCGCGTAGCCCTACTTGAAGCCGACGTTGCCCTTCCTGTTGTAAAAGAATTTATCGAGATTGTGAAAAGTCGCGCCATTGGTGCAGACGTCATTCAATCTGTCTCCCCTGTTCAGCAGGTTGTCAAAATCGTCCATGACGCGATGGTTGAAATGCTGGGTGGTGAAGATGCCGAAGAACTCAACCTCAAAGCAACACCTCCTGCCGCTTTCCTTATGGTTGGTTTGCAAGGATCTGGTAAAACGACTTCAACGGCGAAAATCTCGAAATTTCTGACCGATAAGCATAACAAAAAGATGCTTATGGCCTCATTGGATACCCAGCGCCCCGCCGCGCAAGAGCAGTTAGCTGTTCTTGGTGAGCAAACAGGCGTTGATACATTAGAGATCATTAAAGGCCAAAGCCCTATTGATATTACAAAGCGTGCAATGGAAGAAGCCCGTCTCGGCGGATATGACATTGTCATGCTTGATACAGCGGGTCGCCTATCCATTGATCAAGAGCTGATGGATGAAGTAGCAGAGATTTCTAAAATCTCAAAGCCTGCGGAAACGCTTCTCGTTGTTGATGCAATGACGGGGCAAGACGCCGTTAACGTTGCCAAAGAATTTGACGAAAAAGTCGGTGTAACTGGCATCATGATGACCCGTATTGATGGTGATGCACGCGGCGGCGCGGCGATGTCTATGCGCGGCATTACGGGCAAGCCGATTAAGCTCATGGGTACTGGTGAACAATGGGATAAAATCGAAGCATTCCATGCCGATCGTATCGCAGGCCGTATCCTTGGTATGGGTGATGTTGTTTCCCTCGTGGAAAAAGCGCAAGAAAGCATCCAAGAAGAAGACGCCATGGCGATGGCCGAAAAATTCAAAAAAGGTCAATTTGACTTTAACGACATGCTTCAACAAATGAAGCAAATGTCTAAAATGGGCGGCGCAGGCGCTCTCATGAAAATGCTTCCGGGCTTGGGCAAAATGGCCAAACAGATTGAGGAAGCAAACTTCGAAGAAAGCATCCTTAAAAAACAAGAAGCAATCATTCAATCAATGACCAAGGCAGAACGTGAGAAGCCTTCCCTCATGAATGCCTCGCGTAAAAAGCGTATCGCCGCTGGTTCAGGAACAACAGTTCAAGAAATCAATAAGCTTTGTAAGCAACAGCAGCAAATGCAAACCGTCATGAAGAAAATCAAAAAGATGGGCATGGGCGGCATGATGAAACAAATGAAGGGCCTTATGGGTGGTAAAGCCGATGAGCTTGAGCTGATGGCGCAATCCATGGACCCTGACGCGCTTGCTGGTGATATGGCTGGATTAAACAGCCCGCTTGGCGAAAACCCATTTGAAGGTGGAAACGCTCCTGCTGGCCTACCGGGTCTTGGCGGCATGGGCGGTGGAATGCCTGGCCTTGCTGGTATGGGCGGCGCCCCTGGCATGGGGATGCCCAGCATGCCGACACGCGGCGGCACAAAGAAAAACCGTAAACCGAAGAATAAGAAAGGTAAGCGGAAATGACGAAACTATACAGTGAGTTCAAACCCTACCAAACATGGAGTATTTCCTCCTTGTTGTTTTTTATTTTCATGGGGACTTATTCAGGTGTTCTAAAAGGACGTGAAATTATTTTCAATACACGCATAAGGCATGGACAATATGACGAAGCAATCCACGGTGTAACCCAAGGTGAAATTATTGATTATGCGCCTATTGGAATGATTTTGATTTCTTTTATTGCTGTTTTTATCTGCAACAAAAAAGAGTTAAACAAATTTAAAAGGTTTGCAAATCACCTGCACTGGGCACCCGTTGTACTTATAATTTTTTACAGTTTTATGAACTAATTAACCAAATTGCAATTTGACTATTAAAAAGGAGAACTAAAATGGCACTAGCAATGAGACTATCAAGAGGCGGACGTAAGAAGCGTCCTTTCCACCGTATCGTCGTAGCAGACAAACGTATGCCGCGTGATGGGCGTTATATCGAGCGTTTGGGAACATACAACCCACTACTCGCAAAAGATGACGAAAACCGCGTTAACCTTAATGAAGAGCGCATCAAATACTGGTTAAGCGAAGGCGCAGAGCCGAGCTACCGTGTAGCCGTATTCTTGGGTAAAGCTGGCTTGGCTCCAATGCCGGCGCAGCGTAACAACCCACAAAAAGCTGAGCCATCAGAAGCAACGAAGCTTCGCGTCGCTGACAAAGAAGAGAAAAAAGCTAATGCTGCTGAAGCGGCCAAAGCGGCTGAAGAAGAAGCAAAAGAAGCAGCAAAAGCAGCTGCTGAAGAAGCTCCTGCAGAGGAAACGCCAGCCGAAGAAGCAGCTCCAGAAGCTGCAGCGGACGCTCCTGCTGAAGAACCTGAGGCACAAGAAGCAAAAACTGAGTAAAAACAAATCATGTTTCCCTCTCCCCATGGGAGAGGGTGACTTGAACAAAGTGAAAGTCGGGTGAGGGGATTTATTCATGCCAGACAAAACTATTCAAAACGCCCGTGAATTACGAAAAAACCAAACTGAAGCTGAAAAGCTACTCTGGTCAAAATTACGCAACAAACAATTAAATGGCTTTAAATTTAGACGGCAACACCCTTTCCCTCCCTATATCCTCGATTTTTTCTGCGAAGAGCTCAATCTTGCTATCGAATGCGATGGTGGTCAGCACACAGAAGAAAAAGACAAAAAGCGCTCAAATTTTATTGAAAGCAACAATATTAAAATCCTACGCTATTGGAATAATGAAATTATTGATAATATAGAGGGTGTTTTGGAAGATATTTTAAATAACATAAATACACCTTCACCCAAACCCCCTCCCCAAGGAGAGGGCTCTAAGCGTATTTGCGTTGCCAAAGTTGCAACCGCGCACGGTATTAAGGGGCTCGTTAAACTTCACGTCTATGCCGATGACATCGCGCTCATCAAGGGTGATCTTTATACGGACAAAACTGATGATAAGACCCTAAAAATCACCCCAAAGAATGCAACAGCCAAACATTGGCTTGCCGAAATTGATGGCGTTACAGATCGCACACAGGCCGAAACATTTCGCGGCACAGAACTTTATATTGAGCAAACACTTCTGCCTGAAATCGGCGAAGATGAATTTTACTATTCAGACCTTATTGGCCTTCCTGCCATTGATGAAGAAGGAAAAGAGATTGGTGAGATTATCGCCGTTGAAAACTTCGGTGCCTCCGACTTACTCGATATCAAACCCAAAGGCGCACAAAGCTTTTACTTGCCAGTGACCGATGATACGCTGCTGGAGATTAGCGAGAACAAAGTAACTGTCGCTATACCTGAAGGTTTATTAGAATGAGCATAAACTTTAACCTCCTCACCCTTTTCCCTGACATGTTTCCAGGCATGCTTGGCCAGTCTTTGGCTGGTAAAGCGTTAGAGCGCGGTGACTGGTCATTCAACACGGTTAATATTCGTGATTTTGCGAGCGATAATCATAAAACAGTTGATGATACACCTTATGGTGGCGGCGCAGGCATGGTGATGCGCGCAGATATTGTTGAGAGCGCCCTCACCTCTATCCCAAAACAAAAACAAGGCCGAAAGATATACCTTTCCCCACGCGGTAAAGTGCTTAACCAAGCGCTCGTAAAAGAATTATCTCAAGAAGAGAACATCACACTTCTTTGCGGTCGTTATGAGGGCATTGATCAGCGCGTTCTTGATGCACACGACTTTGAAGAAATCTCTATCGGGGACTATGTCCTTTCTGGAGGTGAGCCAGCCGCGCTTATTCTTATGGATGCTTGTATTCGCTTACTTGATGGTGTGATGGGTAATGTTGATACGGCAGATAATGAAAGCTTTGGCACCAATACGGGCGGTCTTTTGGAATACCCGCATTACACACGACCAGCCGAATGGGTTGCATCAAATGGACAAACTTACGAAGTACCCGATGTTTTAAAAGGCGGTAATCATGCAGACATTGATAAATGGCGCAAAAAAGAAAGTTTAAAAATCACTAAGGCCGTGCGTCCGGACCTTTTAGAGAAATAACATTCGGTTCAAGTCTATCTCTCAACAAATTACGCATATACCCGACGCGTGCAATCTCATCAAACAAGCTCACCTTTGTGCCTTTTAAAGGCTTAATATCAAAATCAGTATCATTAGTATTTAAAAAATCCACATGTCCTAAACCAAAATGGGTACCGCCATTTGCAGCAAGTGAACGAACAAAAATAGGCAATCGATCTTTAGAGGCCTTCCATATTTTTTGAAGCCCACTAGACTTTTTATAAAACACCACTTTTTCTTTTTCTCTTTGACGTGAAGCATCGTCAGTAAACATATTTTGAACTCTTTCATCATCACCATGGTGTATAATGCCTAGAAAATCATTATTTTCGAACCGAACATAATGAATACCCAGCATTCGCGCTCTACGTGACAAATTTGTATCTTCACTACCCCAACCGCTATAGCTTTCGTCATATCCCCCCAAACGCTCAAAATTTGAACGTGTTAAGGCCATACGACCAAATAAGCCGCCTCCCCCTTCTTGTTCCGAAGAAAAACTTACCCTGTATGAAGGATTTAAAATCACGTTAGGTTTTTTTGCAAATAAATCAGCCAAGGCTTCTGCAAACCCTTCCCCTGTGAAATTATCTGCATCAACATTACAGACAACATCTCCTGTTGCTAGGCGGTGCGCCATATTTTTTGCATGCGCCATTCTAAAAACAGGCTGATCTGTTCTGGCATAAATTAAGCGGCCTGCTTCAATTTCAGACAGGACTTGAGTGTCAGTTGTCATCCACTCATGCATGCCGTCTTTATCGCCATAATTGAGAACAACAAACTCTACCCCCACATCATCTGTGTTTGGGTTTCCCAGCAAATTCCGAGGTAACGTTTGTTTTAAATGCTCTAAACGCCCCATGCATGTCGTACAAAACGATATTTTCATCTATCTCACACACCAATTAAACATTACGTAAACTAACAAAACTCTTGCAGGATTGCAAGCTTTCTGGCATAAAGCGGCAGTTTTTATAGTTAAAACGAAAAAGAAGCTGCCTTCATTTATAAAATGTCGATTATCGAGCTTCGCGTAATGGTTTAAAAATTAAGGATAACAACATGAATACATTGCAACAATTTGAAGCGCGTCAGACGCAACAATATCTAGAAAACAACAACATCCCTGAATTTTCAGCTGGTGACACTATTAAAGTGAACGTGAAAATCCGTGAGGGTTCACGTGAGCGTGTACAGGCCTTTGAAGGTGTTTGCATCGCCCGTTCAGGAACAACTGGCCCAAATGCGAGCTTTACGGTTCGTAAAATCAGCCTTGGTGAAGGTGTGGAACGTGTATTCCCTCTTTTCTCACCACGTATCGACAGCATCGAAGTCATGCGTCACGGTGATGTTCGCCGTGCTAAACTTTATTACCTTCGTGATCGTCGCGGTAAATCTGCGCGTATCTCAGAGCGTACCACGGGTCACGGCATGGAAACAGAAGTGCAAGAAGATACTTCAGGTATGACACAAACAGCCAAACGCGCAGCGAAGAAAGCGGCTAAAGACGCCAAGCGCGCTGAAGGCCGTGCCGCTAACGAAAAAGTTAAAGCAGATAAAGCTGCAGCAAAAGAAGCAGCGAAAAAAGAAGCGGAAGCCGCTGCTGCTGCAGAAGCACAAACTGAGAATCCTGAAGCTGCATCTGAATAAAAACACAGTCATTGTGAACGCAATGAAACAATCTCTTGATGGATTGCTGCGTCGGCCTAAAGGCTTCCTCGCAATGACAGACAAAAGAACAACAAAAAGCGCTGATTGTATGATCGGCGCTTTTTTATTATGCACGCATCATGTTACTGCATCATGAACTGTGGATTCAGCATATCATACGAACCCGTTACAGATGTTGGAAAAGCATCTGCTGTATAGTACTGTTTTTCACCCGTAACCTCATCAACAATAAAGAAGCGGCAATGCCCCAACGCATCCTCAGAAGCGGCATCATAACCTCCAACAGATAAAACAGAGCGGCGAAAAGATTCAAAAACAACAGAACCTTGGATCGAAGAATATTCATGCCCGACAACCAAATCTGTATCATTATCATATAAAAAAGGCGTACCCTTTTCAGGCACAGCGCAAGTGATGCCTGGATTATACTCGCGAACTGACGTATCTGCTGTAAAACTAACCCCAATAAAGGCTAATAATGCAACCTTTCGCAACGTTCCTTTGCCAGGATTAAACGCATCCATCAGATCAATCAGCTTACTACCTGATCCATAATAAGCCGTATTTTTATTGATTAAATATGTCATATTTACCCAAAGAGAAAAACGCCAACCCTATGACCAGCGCTTTTTTGTTAAATCTAAATAATAAAAAAGGATATTTTAGAACGCAATGATACCTAATTTATAAGCAGTAACAGCTTGCTGGCCCTCAGGTGTCCTTATTTTACACAAACCCGCACTATTTTCCCGCGGATTAGTCTGCTCAATAAATGTTGATGAGATACTCGCTATACGTTCATCATCAGTATTAAAGACCGCAGATTCACCAGTCTCTAGATCAACAGTGCAATAATGCGCATCTGAATATGGCAAAGCCGTCAAACGACCAATAACTGCATTAAAACGATCATTCAACCCTTCGGTTAAAAAATCAACGGGATCCGCATTCACGTACTGACCATACTGAACCATGCAAGCAAATGTGTCAGCATTACTTTCACAGTTATTAAGATCGTCTTGATCTGAATTATAGAATCCTGCTCCTACTGCTAAAGTACCACCGATACCAACGGCTGTCACAATAGCGGCGCCTGCCACTGTCTGAAACGCTTTTTTTCTAACCCAAGCGCCAACAATAGCCTTATCGTGCTTATGCGCATCATCTGCTGTCATATAAACACCATCACGTTTTTCTAAATTATCCACACTCATTACACACACTCCTCTTAAAATTGAAAGTGAATAGTATATATTTACATAATAAAAGTCAAGCTTTTAATTTCTAGGATTAAATGCCTATTTATGTTATATATATTCCTATGGTTATCACGAAAAACACGAAAAAAGAAACGCGCCCACCACATTTTTTGACAAACAAACTGGGTTGGGTAATTCAACCTTTAAAATCAACTGGTTACGGCGCATATTTTTCCTTGAACTCATCCTTCCTTTACGTTTAAATCCATTCCATGAGCCCTAAAGATATGAACAACGCCCCTGAAAATAATAAGCCACGCACCCTTTTCCAAAAAATTTGGGATGATCACGTCATTCATACCGATGATAATGGCACCTCGCTTATTTATATAGATCGTCATTTGGTGCATGAAGTCACCTCTCCGCAAGCTTTTGAAGGCTTGCGCGGCGCTAACCGCTCTGTTGCACGGCCAAAGGCAACGCTCGCCGTGGCCGACCACAATGTACCAACAACGGATCGCTCCAAAGGCATTAGCGAGCCTGAAAGCCGCCTTCAGGTTGAAACGCTCTCTAAAAACTGCGCCGAATTTGGCGTTCAACTGTTCGATATGGCGGATAAACGCCAAGGGATCGTGCATATTATTGGACCAGAGCAAGGCTTTACCCAACCCGGCACAACGATTGTCTGCGGCGATAGCCACACCTCCACACATGGTGCATTTGGCGCGCTGGCCTTTGGCATTGGTACAAGTGAGGTTGAACACGTTCTCGCGACACAAACCCTGATCCAAAAGCCCGCCAAATCAATGCGCATTACTGTTAATGGCACTCTCCAAGACGGTGTCACAGCCAAAGACATGATTTTGGCTATTATTGGTGAAATTGGAACGGCGGGCGGTACAGGCTATGTTCTCGAATTTTCTGGTGATGCTGTACAGAGCCTTTCCATGGAAGGGCGCATGACCATGTGCAACATGTCGATTGAAGCTGGCGCGCGCGCTGGTCTCATCGCGCCAGATCAAACAACCTTTGATTATCTGAAAGGCCGCCCCATGTCTCCGACGGGCGAAGAATGGGATAAGGCCGTTGCTTACTGGGCAACACTGGCTGGTGATGCTGACGCAACGTACGATAAAGAAGTCGTGCTTGAAGCCAAAGACATCGCGCCAACCGTAACGTGGGGCACAACCCCCGAAGACGTTTTGCCCATTACCGCAAGCGTCCCTGCCCCATCGGATTTTGACGATGAAGCCAAACAAAAATCCGTTGAACGCATGCTTGATTATATGGGCTTAGTGGCGGGCACGCCTTTAGAAGAGATTACAGTCGATAAAATTTTTATCGGCTCTTGCACCAATGGCCGTATCGAAGATTTGCGCGCCGTTGCCGCCGTTGCCAAAGGAAAGAAAGTCGCCGATAATATAAAACTTGCTATGGTTGTTCCGGGCTCAGGATTGGTCAAAGAACAGGCCGAAGCCGAAGGAATCGCCGACATCTTGATCGAGGCCGGCTTTGACTGGCGTGAACCGGGCTGTTCAATGTGCCTTGCCATGAACGCCGATAAGCTTGAATCGGGCGAGCGCTGCGCCTCAACCTCAAATCGTAACTTTGAAGGCCGTCAAGGGCGTGGTGGTCGTACACACTTGATGTCCCCCGCTATGGCCGCCGCCGCGGCAATTAAAGGAAAGCTGTCCGATATAAGAAATTTGTAAAAAATATGTATTTTTATTGTTTAAAATCAGTAGATTATAATTTTATTTAACATAATATTAAGTTTTTTGTTGACGTTATGTTAAACGTATGAGATAGTGCTGCCACGATTAACAGATAACTATTATTTTAACGGCAAATAAAGGAATAGAAAAATGATCAGTCTTAAAAGAGCACTTAAAGTTGCAGTAATACCAACAGTAGGAGTATTAGCGGCATGTACGGCAACAAACCAAGGTGTCAACACACCGCCACCTGCACCAACAACAGCAGCACTTAATACAACAGCAGCATTATCTGAAGAAATAAATATCAACAGAAATGACTTACAACCTCACGGCGGCATATGTGTTGATATTAGTATAAGTCAAGCATTTACACTTGCAGAAGCACGCGGTTTTGCTGATTCTGTTGGCGCAGCGATGGCGAATGAAATCACAACACCTACTCGTACACAGCCTGGTAGAACTGATAATCAAATAGATGCTATCCGTGAAACAATATCTGCAATTCCAGAGATTTCTGCACAAAGTCGTATTTATGCTGGTGGCACTCAAGCTGATTGTGCACGACGCGGTTACTCTAGAGGTGATGATTTAGGAACAATGTTTGTTACAGGTGAAGCTGATGACATGTTTAACGGTAGAGGCACATGGGCAGAGAATGGCTTAAATAATACTTACCCTTTCACACCAGCACCAGCACCAGCTAACTAGTCTAAATATTATTAATTCACAAAAACAGCTCCTTCAATTTTAAGGGGCTGTTTTTTATGTCTCCATCACATGGTCATTGCGAGCAAAGCGAAGCAATCTATTTGAAACTATATAGATTGCTTCGTCGGCATACATCCTTCGCAATGACATAAAACAAAATAACTTGCGTCTCACATAGACTCTTGATAAACCCGTGCCAGAAAAATGGTATAGTACATAAGCAAGAAAGCGGCGCATAAAAATGCCCTCCTCAACGAAACTAAAAGAAAAAGTCGAACAGCTTAAACAATCCATTGATCTCATCGCGCTTGATGCCGTGATTGAAAGCTATGATTACGCAACAGACATCGTACTCACCTCTAATAACCATCTTATAGAAGAAAAACTCTGGAATCGTATTGAAAACTATGGCGAAGGCCTGTGCAATTATGGTCGCACTCTATCGCTTCACTTACGCCGTGTCTCTCTTGATGGTCGTGAGTTTCTTATGAATGAACTTGGTTTTAGCGCAAAAGCAGCCAATAATTTTCAAGTTGCAAATCTTTTTCATGATTTGGGAAAAACGCATGAAAGTTATGCGCGCGATATCTGGAATTTACCGCACCGTCCGACTGAAAAAGAGCGCACCGAAAAGCGTCTTCACACAGGATTTGGAACAGAAATATTTTTAGACGCTATTAAAGACTTGCCCAAGGAAGCGCAAGAACACCCTCACCTTGCGATTGTTGTCCCTGCCCTACAACTCTTTCACCATGAACGTGTCGATGGCAAAGGCTATGTTGGGCGTCAAGGCCATGAAATGGGTAAACTTATCAAAGCACTTTGCATTGCAGACTGCAAAGACGGCGATCTTGTCCGTCGTGGGCATCACGTCACACAGCGAACAGAAAAAGAAGCATTGTTACGTATGAAGGGGTTGGACGACTACGACACCAATTCAAAATATCACGGTGCGTTCGATGACATGCTCGATACCTATATTGCTTATCGCGAAGCACAAACCGGCGAAGAAATATTGCCTAAAACTGCGTAAAACGCTTAAATTAAGCCAAATCCCCCTTGAGTTTTAAAGGCTTTCCTGCTTTTCTGCTTTCCATGGAAAAATTCACAATATTAAAAGGCATTGCCGCCCCCTTACGGATGATCAATATTGATACAGATATCATCATTCCAAAACAGTTTTTAAAGACAATTAAACGTACAGGCCTTGGTATTCATGCCTTCCATGACATTCGCTACAATGAAGATGGCAGTGAAAAAGAAGATTTTCCACTGAACCAAGAATCTTATCGCGGCGCGCCTATTCTCATCACAGGCGAAAACTTCGGCTGCGGCTCTTCGCGTGAACACGCTCCATGGGCGATCCTTGATATGGGCATCAAATGCATCATTGCCGAGAGCTTTGCCGATATTTTTTATAATAACAGTTTTAAAAACGGTATTTTACCGATTGCGCTACCGAAAGAACAGGTCGAAGAACTTATGGCTTCAGCGGAAAAAGAACCGAGTGCTTTACTTGAAGTAGATTTGGAAAAACAAACCATAACACGCGGCAATAAAATCTCTTTTGACTTTGAAATTGATCCCGCTCGTAAACATAGCCTTCTTAACGGCCTTGATGATATTGGCCTAACAGAAGAGAAAAAAGCGCACATTAAAAGCTTTGAAAGCAATGACAAAGAAAAACGCAGTTGGTTATACGCATAAGGACTATAAAATGACTAAAGACTTCACGCTCACAATACTTCCGGGAGACGGAATTGGCCCAGAAGCCATGGCAGAGGTACGTAAAGTGATCGCGTGGCTGGAAGAAAACCGTGGCTTTAACTTTACGCTACATGAAGATGATATTGGCGGAACGGCCTATGATCGTTACGGTGTGCCACTGGCCGATGAAACACTTGAAAAATGTAAAACGTCTGATGCCGTTATTATGGGCTCTGTCGGCGGCCCTAAATGGGATGAAGTAGAGTATGATAAACGTCCAGAGGCTGGATTACTTCGTTTGCGTAAAGAAATGGGATTATTTGCCAATCTACGCCCTGCTCTCGTTTTTGATGCACTCATTGATGCTTCTACGCTTAAACCTGAGATTGTTAAAGGCCTTGATATCCTCATTGTACGTGAGCTCACAGGCGGCGTTTACTTTGGTGAACCGCGCGGGATCGAAGATCTTGGCAATGGTCAACGCCGCGGTGTTAATACTCAAGTCTATGAAACATATGAAATTGAACGTGTTGGCCGTGTTGCCTTTGATTTAGCGCGAAAGCGTAGTAATCATGTGACCTCCTGCGAAAAAGCCAATGTCATGGAAAGTGGCAAGCTCTGGCGCGAGGATATAACCGCATTGCATGCAAAAGAATCTTCCGATGTAACTTTAGAGCACATGTACGCCGATAATTGCGCGATGCAGCTTCTTCGTAATCCATCTCAATTTGATGTTATTGTTACAGACAATCTATTTGGCGATATCCTTTCTGACGCGGCGGCGATGCTCACAGGATCATTAGGTATGCTCCCTTCTGCCTCATTAGGCGATGCAGGAAAACCTGGGCTCTATGAGCCTGTACATGGCTCTGCCCCCGATATCGCGGGTCAAAGTAAAGCCAACCCACTAGCAACGATTTTAAGCTTTGCGATGGCATTGCGCTATTCTCTGTCATGCGGCGTTGAGGCAACAGAAATTGAAGAGGCCGTACAGCGCGTATTAAACAGTGGTACACGCACGCCAGATATTATGGCTGAAGGTTGTACAGAGGTTTCCACAAGTGCCATGGGTGATGCTTTAATCAGTGAATTAGGCGTTTAAGCGAGTGTATCCTCATTGCGAACGCAGTGAAGCAATCTAAAAATAGATTGCCACGTCAGCGTACGGCTTGCTCGCAATGACAGCTCCAACATTAAAAAAGGCCGCTTAGAAGCGGCCTTTAAAATTCTTATGTGACTAAGTGATTATCCTTGGACTTGCACAACAACAACACAAAGTCCATCATCTTGCTCATCATATGTACCACCAGCAGCAGCTACATCACAGTTTGTTCCAAAAGAACCGACACTCCCCTGTCTAGAACGACCATCATCAAGTTTACGATCGATTTGAGCAGCTTGTGAGCCAGGCAGAGCCCCGTTGGTTGGGCCAATAGCTCCAGCAGGTGCAGAAGTAACAACAAGGAAATGACCTGGGCGGAAGTTCGCTAAACCGCCGATACCGCCGCCATCATCATCATAGCCTATGCGGATACCGCCACCAGCCTTAGATGCCGGAACGCCTTCTCCAAAGAACATATTACCATTAACTTGCACACCTTGGATCAAGTTAGCAGCCGATAAATGAAACCAAGCACGTGCATTTTCAGTAGTTGCAGGATGCGTCACTAACACACTATCATTGGTACCAATACGACCATTACCATTACCGTTTGTTGCACAGTTACCAGCACAGTTGTTAAGGCGTGTACCACCGTTACGCATATCGCCCGGTAACTGACCATATTTATCCTTAAAAGTCGTTACAGCCGCATCCATACCTTTAAGCTGAGCAATTGTTGCTGTAACTTGCGCGTTTGCGATCAATTCCTGACCTTTTAGAATACCACCGATCAACAGACCGATAATCACCATAACAACAGCCAATTCAACGAGCGTAAAACCCGCTTCTTGTCTGCTTTCTACTTGTGAAATTTGTTTCATCATTTTCTCCTTTGAAATTAAAAACCTTATTATTTAGTATTTAAACCTTAAACCGAGCGGTTTGATAGAAATCGTGAATACGACACAAGTAATATACACGAAGCTTACAAAAATGCCCAACCCATAATTCAATAATATAGGAAAGTTCCATTTTTCTAATCATCAGTCAGACGTAATGATCAATCAAAAAAATAAAATGACTACTTGCAAGCCTTTTTTGACCGGTACTCGCTTGGTGTAACCCCTGTTAAGTCTTTGAAATGTCTATTGAAAGTTGTTATTGAATTAAAACCCGCTTCTTCCGACACTATCGCCAGATCTACATCAGTCTCAACCAATAATTGTTTAGCGTCCTCAACTCTGTACGCGTTTAAGAGCTGCGGCACGCTTTTATTAAAGTGAATATTCACAATTTTGGACAAGGCTGATTCTGTAACTCCCAATTCTCGAGCCAAATCAGACCTTCCATAAGCTGGTTCTTGATATATTTTTTCTACAGCCAATAGGCGCTCTATCTTCAAGGCATCATCAAGTTCTTGATTTGATAAGACGGCATCACTTCCTGCGTTTTTAGGGCGAATAGCCACAGCTTGCGGGTAAATACGAAACAAGCTTGTTGCCGCAAGATAAACAAACGCAAAACCAACAAATGTTCTTACAAATGAAGCATCCGATATTTCTACAAAATCGTACGCAACCGCGCTAAATATAGCTATTACAGAAACATTCAGTGTAATAATGGAAATTATCAGCCAAAAACGTTCATTTCCACGCTTTTGCTGCAATAATTTACCCAAAACATCTTTATTAAACCAAACTGTTAAAAGACTAAAGGCTGAAATAATAATACCTACAACGATTAACCAATCAAACATCTCTGAACAATTAACTACACTCTTACATTCTATGGATGTTCCAACCTTTAAGTAAGCCATTAAATAACCAATGGGCATTAGAAACATTAAAAGAAAATAGCGAGCACTCGGAACCTGAGTAATTTGAGCAATTTGAAGAACCAACAAGGTACTTAATGGCGCGATCGAAAACCAGAAAAACCACTGCAAATGCGGATAATATTCTACCAATGGCGCCCAAGAGCTTTCCGACAAATCAAGCGCAAAAGCTATTCCCAAAAACAAAAAGAATAAAATCGGAATAGTTCCTCGAGAAATGCGCCCCGACCGAAAAGCTAAATAGGTAAGAATATAAACACATTGCGCGCAACCAAAGAGAGAAAGTATTTCCGGAACGGAAAAACTAACATCACCAGATAGTAATTCTTTTATTACTGACATAGTAACGGTTTACTCTCTAACGGATCGCCTTCTAATATTGTATTACAAATATAGTCTTTCATAAAATTAATTTCATTAGGGTGCATATCATCAAGACTATCCTTCAAAATATTCAACATGACAGCATAAGCTTCTTCTTTATTTCCATCCGCTTGATGAATAAGCGCTGGCATTTGACGTGCCCAGATTCCTATTTTAGGATCTTTGTTTGCCGCTAAAATTTTTGCGAGTTCCAAAGCAACATCATTATCTTTCAAACTATAGCGTGCTAAATAAACCGCATGGCCTAACCACCGCCATTTTTCACCATAGGGACGAGCGCCAACAATTTTCAAGTAATCAAAAATATTACCTAACTTTGAAGTATCATCAACCGCACCATAATAATGCGCCGCAATCAATGGTGTAAAATTAGAATACTCATCAAGACTGTCCTGAACAAAAAACCATTTTTTTAGCTCTCCATAATTATAGTCACGCAAGTTTATACCTTGACCACCAACGCTGCCTAAATTTTGCAACATCAAACCATTCATACGATACGCAAATTGTGCATCGGAAAGCCCCGTCATCGAAGCCCTTTTGCTTGATGGTGCAGGCGGCACATTCCCCCACTGTGCTTGAACATTCCTTGATGATTGCCAAAAAAGAATATTTAAAGTCAGCGCACAAACAAAAACAATAAAACCAAAATTATGTTTAAATATAGTCATTAAAACTGCTTACGTTTTAAATCAACCATAGCTGCTGCTAATACAAGAAAAGAGAAAACAAGCATCTGTAATACAATAAACGTATAGCTGATAGCACCTTCCTTTGCGCCATACAAAAGCCAGCTACTTTGCCCCATTAAATCAAGCCTTGGAATAATGGCTGAAATAACAAGCATGACTTTTTCCATCAATACAAAAGCATCGCTGTAGTTGTAGGCTTCAATAATTCCTAAAATTTGTCCTATCAATCTTGAAAGTAAATAAAAGGCACCCGTTATTAAAACGCTTGCAACTGCACTGGAAAGAACCATAGAAAAGAAAAAGGCAACATTGGCAATAATAACCAGCTCTGCAAAGAAACTAAATACCCATAAAAAATAAGCGCTTTGCACACTGCCTTTGGTTGCTAAAACATAAATACAGATAGCTGTTAATGCGGTAAAACAAAAAGCAATTACCGTAAATGCCACAACATGGGACAGCAAAAAATCAAGTCGTGTAATAGGACGCGTTAAAAGATACTCAACATCCCTACTTTCAAACGATCTGCGAATAAAAAACACAACAAATAAAACAACACCAAAGACACTCGCTAAACGCAAGCCAGATGCCACAAAAACAAGGGTAAACTGATCCTGTTCGGTAACAGCGGACGAACCCATAAAAATAGAAAGGCTGACACCTATGGCTAAAAGCAAGAAAAATGAAAGGAACAACTTGTCACGAACAGCAGCTGTTAGAACATAATAAATTAAATTCTTCAGCATAAATATTACTCCATAAAACGATCAATTAAAGCTTAAATGGACGACGATCACGTGAGAAAGTTCTATACATATCCTTATCCGTAGAATGTATCGTGTTTCCTTGCTCAACAATAGTTGCCTTAATCAATACAACAAGTTCTGTTTTTTCTACGCTATCGCTTTGATTCTTGAATAAATTTCCTAATATAGGAATTTCAGAAACAACAGGAACGCCAAGTTGCTGAGAAGTAACCCTATCCTGCATAAGCCCGCCCATAACCACGGCCTGACCATTGTTTAGTGTCAAGATAGAGTCAAATTCTTGTACGTTAACCTGTGGAATATTCGATACAACCCCAGCTGTAGCCAAATCTGGATTAGGATCAGGAACTTGGCCAACAATGCTTGTTACCGTCGGCCTAATCGACATAGAAATCGTATTGTCATCTAAGTTAATAGATGGAATAACATTAATTAAAACTCCTTCTGGAACAGTATTGATCTCACTATTATATGTAACTGTTGGTGGAACACCAACTGCCGTTGCAGGTGTCACTGTTGAAGTTAACTCAAAATACACCACATTTTCAGCAACACTTAAAACAGAAGATTGGTTGTTCATCACCGTCATGCGTGGACTAGATAGTGCAGAAACGGTACCAAAACGTGAAAGCGCATCAACAAACGCCGTTGTATCATTACCAGTATAGCTTATACGACCATTAATAGCAGGGTTTGTCGACGGTGATAAAACTCCTCTCACCAAACTTGTCGCGCCAGTAACAGGGGCTAACGGATCAACAATCTGAGATAGACCAAAACCAGCCGTTATATCGTTATTAAATAACCTTGTATTACTCCAATCAATACCAGCGGAATATTCATCTGATAAAGCAACTTCGAGAACTTTAACTTCAATAAGAACCTGAGAAGATACTTGCCTTTTTACTTCATCTAAATATTTTTCAACTTTTTTGTGAATACGCTCTGGCGCATAAACAGATATAATACCAGCCTGCTTATTAATAGAAAATCGCGCATCATAAGGTTGTGGCCCTTCAGTAGACGTTTCGTTTGCACTTTCTGCCGCTGCACCATCTTCACCTTCTGACCCCTCGGCAACCTCAAGATTGATTTCTGGAGCCTGAACCTGAACATCTGCACTGCCCTCAAGGTCTCCCTCATTTAACATGAGAGGCTCAATAGCACTTGCTAGTGATGATAGAGATGACAGCCCATCCGGTCCACCCAGAGATTTCGCATTTGACCCTAA
>PANS01000016.1 GCA_002708415.1 Micavibrio sp.
TCTTCTGTTTCCACGCCATCTTCAATATCATCGTCACTAAAGATCTCATCGTGTTCTTCAAGCGCTGCTTTTTGCGCTTCTAACAGAGCTTCTCGATCATCAACGGGAATTTTAAAATAATCTGGATGTATTTCAGAAAAAGGTAAAAAACCATGACGATTACCGCCAAAATTGACAAAGGCAGCCTGCAAAGAAGGTTCTACGCGCGTTACCTTTGCGAGGTAAATATTTCCTTTAAGTTGTTTTCTAACCTTACTCTCATAATCAAATTCTATCAGGCGGTTATTCTCGACAACCGCAACACGCGTCTCTTCATCATGCGTGGCATCAATAAGCATTTTTTTAGTCATTTTTGTCTCCAGACATATGATGCGCCAATGCTGCCGTCATACACAAAGCGACATTTTGTGTAACAAGGCGCAAGGCGCGTTTTATTCTTAATTTATCCGGGAGTCTCCGCTTTATGGGAACCCACTTCACCGATTTTTAACAGGTCGAAAGTTAAATCTTACCTGTGTTCTGTCTTCGGCGCCGGAAAAGGACTTGATTTGTTCATAATCCTTTTATCCGTTGTGGCTAGCGAAACCCTTAAAATACAATAAAATCAATACTCTATGCTAAAGCCGCAACGTGTCGCAAATGAACAATACAAAGAGTGGTGAGAACTTACAAGCGCTAAATGAAACATGGCAATAAATATTTAAAAAGAAGAAATTATGTCTTTTTTCAACCCCATTCATCCTGTAAAAATATAGGTAAAGCTTTTCATTTCTCATATAATCTCTAATCAAAGCACTTCTGAATAACTTGATATACCGTCTTTTCAGCACCATTTTATTTTTAGCAGTCACCTTTATGATTGCCGCACCAGCACATGCCCTTTCTATTGATGCCGTACGCTTTGGTAAGCATCCCGATAAAATTCGTCTTGTCATTGAACTGAATAAAACTGCTGACTTCAGAGCATTCACCCTTGATAGCCCAAACCGTCTTGTCGTTGATTTACCAACATACACATGGAATGCAGGTAATATTAACAAACCCAAAGGCTCAAACATTAATGATTTACGTACAGGCATGCTTGATCAATCCACATCACGCCTTGTGGTTGATTTAAATACACCCATTGCTATTCAATCCGCTTTTACGCTGCCCGCTTCCAATAAAGCGCCTTTTCGCCTCGTGATTGATTTCAATGCTATTGCACCAGCACAAATTGCTGCTGCCAAGAAAAAGAGATTTGGAAACTTAAGCTCTACAGCTACAGCTCAGCACATTCCCCCATCTCCCAAAACAAATTTTAACGCTAAGATTGTCCATCAAAGCACCTCAAATATAGAAAAATTCGATACGCGACCTCAGACATCCTCTATCGTTATTCCAAGGCGTAAACCAATCATTTTGAATTCTAGTGCAAATATCAATAATGCAACAATTAGATCTCCTATTAAAAAACCTCTTATCGTTATTGATGCAGGACATGGTGGCCAAGATCCTGGCGCAATAAGTTCAAATAAAGTTTACGAAAAGCGCGTCACGCTTGCTGCAGCTCAGGCTTTAAAAAAACAACTTGAAGTTACGGGCCGTTACAAAGTCTCTCTTACGCGCTCAAATGATCGTTTCATCAAGCTTCACCAACGCGTTCATATTGCCCGTAAACGTAAAGCAGATATGTTCATTTCGTTGCATGCTGATTCTATCGGGGATAAAAACGTTCGTGGAGCTTCAATTTACACACTTTCCAACAAGTCTTCAGATAAACAAACAGCTAAACTCGCTGCCCGTGAAAACCGTGCAGATCTTATTGCTGGCGTTGATTTAACCCATGAGGACAAAGAGGTTGCCAATATCCTAATTGATCTGGCGATGCGTGACACCATGAATCAATCCAAATTTTTTGCCAATACAATAGCTGCAACCTTACCAAAGCACGGCGTTAGAGTTCTTAAAAAACCACACCGTTATGCCGGATTTGCTGTTCTAAAAGCACCTGATATACCATCTGTTTTAATTGAAATGGGGTTTATGTCCAATAAACAAGATGTTACTTTACTTTCCAGCAATAACTATAGGAGAAAAATGGCTTCAGCCCTAGCAAACAGCATTGATGTCTACTTTCAAAAAATACAAAAAAATCACGAGCAATAGAGCTAAATCACTGATTTAACCCCATTTTTAACAAATAAATTGGAAAAAATTGGAAAAAATGTCAAAAAACCCTTATCAATTGAGAAAACTAATGTATAAGGGTTGTGAGCTTTCCACTAAAGGGGGGCATTTAGGACAGCTTCCCTGTCATATTATAAACCAGTAAGGCAAGAAGGATATTAAAAATGAAAAAATTTCTAACAACTGCACTTATTCTAGGATCAACAGTAGCTGTTGCGGCATGTACATCTCACGGTAGTTCTGACACAGACCTAGATGGTACAATGCTACAAGCACCTTATGCTGAAGAGCGCACAGTAGGTAAAACTGCTCCTGCTCCAGTACGTAGTGCAGCACCTGTTTTCGAAAGACAACAAGTTAAGTAAGCTTTAGCTAATTTATTAAAAAAGGCTGCCTTTATCAATAAGGCGGTCTTTTTTGTTGCCTAATACTCAAATCCCCCTTTTTCTTATTCAATATTTAAGGCAAAATAGAGCAATGGATTGGTTCATAAAAATATTATCTCTTATAATTTTTTCTCTACTCGGTGGGATTTTATTTTCTACCACCGTTAACATTCTCATTGCAATGGGTGCAATGGACGGTCTAGATACTTCAGTATCATTTGGCGCGGACATGACTCAAAAAGCCGTTATAGTTTGGCTTATATGCGTACTTGCTGGATTTGGATCTTTATTTATCAAGCAAAAATGGCGCTACGTTATAACGCTTGCACCACTTTATTTGCCTTCACTTTTTACAATTATTTATGCTTTAAACGCACAATAAAAAACTAATCGTTAAATGTAATTTTTTTACGTTTAGCTTTTTCTGACACCTTGTTATCTGATGATACATCATCATAGATATGAGAGTCTGGAGCTTTTGCAACAACTGGCGCAACTTCTTTAACTGAACCATCGGCTTCTTCTAAAAACTCTTCAAGCTCATCTTTAGAACGCTTATTAGTAGAACGTTTTTTATTCAAAACAGCAACTGGATAGCCTTTATGATCACGCACAGCTTGGCGCACTTTCTTCCAATCAATGTTTTCTGAAAATTCTCCAGCTTTACCTATTATACGCTTCATATCCTCAGACGTAATCTCATAAGACTTAAGGGCTCGATCCTCTTCAATTGCCATAGACTGCTCTTGATTAGGATGCACTTCGACATACATTTCATCATCAATCCAACCAACCTTAATAGCCTGATCAACAACAGTTACAGGCGTTCCAACAGGGACTTGTGGCCATAACTCTTTAATGCTTTCTGGATACATACGAATACAACCACTACTCACGCGACGACCAATACCATAAGGCTTATTCGTACCATGAATCATATATTGTGGCCAACCAAGGTAAAGCGCATGTGTTCCTAAAGGGTTCTCTGGACCAGCTTCAACAACAACAGGAAGATCTGGATCTTCTTCACGCATTCTTTTTGTCGGGCGCCAAGTTGGTCTCTCTTTCTTACGAACAATTTTAGTTTTACCTTTTGGTGTACTTAACCCCTCACGGCCAATACTAATAGGAAAAGTGATTGGCGCTTTTCCAACTTCTTTAAAATAAAAAAGACGCATCTCTGATAGATTGATTACAATCCCCTTACGCGGTGCATCAGGAAGAATATGCTTTTTCGGCAATATAATCCTTGCTCCAGCACCTGGTATCCATGGATCAAGTTTTGGATTAGCGGCACGAAGCTCAACATAGCCAAGACCATTTCCCCGCGCAAGGTGAATAAGCGTATCTTCATAAACAGCTTTATGAACAATTGTCTCACCGAAATAATCTTTATCGTATGTTTTTGCAACAGCCGGCGAAACAAAAGCAAGTATTAACGCGGTTAATAAAAGATACTTCATTATTTTACTTCTTTACCTTTTGGTCAAAATTAGCGCTGACCTTGTCCATAAACTGACCCGTTGTCAAGAAAGGGCAATCTTTTCCTACCAATAAAGCCAAATCTTTGGTCATATCGCCTGCTTCCACTGTTTCAATACAGGCTTCCTCAAGATGATCTGCAAACTCAACAACTTCTGGTGTCTGATCAAAAGCCCCACGATATTTAAGACCGCGCGTCCATGCAAAAATAGAAGCAATAGGATTAGTTGATGTTTCATTCCCCTTTTGATACTCGCGATAATGTCGCGTTACTGTTCCATGCGCTGCTTCCGCTTCTACAGTTTTACCATCGGGCGTTAACAAAACAGAGGTCATTAAGCCTAACGATCCAAAACCTTGCGCAACGATATCCGATTGCACATCGCCATCATAATTTTTACAGGCCCAAACAAATCCACCATTTGATTTAAGAGCAAACGCGACCATGTCATCAATAAGACGGTGCTCATACCAAAGACCTTTATTTTCGAACTCGGCTTTAAATTCTTCATCAAAAACAGCCTGAAAAATTTCCATGAACTTTCCATCATACTGCTTAAGAATTGTATTTTTTGTTGAAAGATAAACGGGGTAATCACGTTGAAGACCATAGTTAAAACATGAACGCGCAAAACCACGTATTGATTCATCAACATTATACATTCCCATTGCAACGCCAGCGCCCTCAAATTCAAAAACATCCCAGCTTTGAACACCAGAACCATCAACAGGCTCATAAACCATCTTCAGCTTTCCTGCGCCAGGGATTTTAATATCCGTTGCTTTATATTGATCACCAAAAGCATGACGTCCAACAACCATAGGCTTTTCCCAGCCTGGAACGTATTTTGGAACATTACTTGTAACAATCGGCTCACGAAATACTGTACCGCCTAAAATATTACGGATCGTACCATTAGGTGAACGCCACATTTTTTTCAAGTTAAATTCTTCAACGCGCGCTTCATCAGGCGTAATTGTTGCGCATTTTACGCCAACGCCGTGCTCTTTAATGGCATTAGCCGAATCTATTGTAACCTGATCATCAGTCGCATCACGATTTTGAATAGACAGGTCGAAATACTTTAAATCAATATCAAGATAAGGGTGAATAAACTGTTCTTTAATCTTTGCCCAAATAATGCGCGTCATTTCATCGCCATCAATCTCAACAATAGGATTTTTAACTTTAATTTTGCTCATGCGAAATGCCTTTCAATATCCATGATCTATTCGAGAGATATCTTACATAAGTTTCAATTTTTTAGAAATCTAAAAGAAAAGGCTCTTCTAAAGAATACTGCTCACATTATCCCCTTTAAGAGTTGAGCCTTTTTTAAACGCCTCTATTTTAATACGAATTTGACGAATAAAGGCCTCAATTTTCTCACTACGGGAAATTTCCACCAATGTATTACGCGGCCCAGGAGATGTCGCCACAAATAATGAACGGTCGGGTCCTAATTTACGTTTTTCTATCGTAATCAGTGGCGTTTTTCCCGCTTCTTCACGGAAAGAAATGAAATATCGACCATTCACCTCAGTAAAAGAAAAATCTTTAAACAAGCCTGTATAGACATTTTGCGAATAAATTTGAAAAATTGCGCCAAACTCACGCCGTGTATAGCCAATTTTTTTAGATGATTTACCAAATGACATTCTTGTATTATAGCATAATTTTACTGGAAAGCGGCGCAATTTTCACTAGACTGTACCTAACATCTAAAAAGACCACTATACAGAAAGACATTTTAAATGGCTGATATATTTCAAGAAGTCGATGAAGCGCTTAAACAGGAAAAAGCTGAACAATTCTGGAATGAGTATAAAAATACAATAATTACAGCAATTATTGTGCTTATTGGGACAACAGCTATAGGCAGTGCCTATAAAAGCTGGGATACAAGTGCAGATCAAAAACAAACTGCAGCCTTACTCACAGCGTTAGAAGCATCCGATCCTAAAGCAAGCTTAGAAAAATTTTCCGACGATACACGCAAAGGACATAAAGTTGTTGCAAAAATGACAGAGGCCGCTCTGCTATTAGAAAACGATAAAGAAGCCGCAGCAGAAATTTATACGTCTATTGCAAACCAAAGAAGCGCCCCTGACGATTTCAGAGATCTTGCTCGTATTCTTGCCGTACGTCATGGTACAAAAGACGATGCGCTTAAATTGTTAAAACCTGTATTAAAAAACAAAGACAATACATTCTATTGGCATGCCCGTTTAGAAGCCGCAACTTATGCCGCTCATACCGAAAATGACTATGCCAAAGCTATCGAGTATCTAGCACCATTCTCAGAAAAAGAACTGATCCCAGACAGCTTAAAACAAACAGCCCAGGCCCTCTTACACGTCTACACACAAAAAAGTAAAAACTAAACGGAGTATTAACATGCGCCTTTTTACAGCCCTTCTTTTAATTCCTCTTCTAAGTTTAACCTCCTGCTCTAGCAGTGATGATGGGCAAGCGCCCCTTAAAGGGGAACGTATTTCTGTTCTGGATCTACAAAAAGAGTTAATCGCGGAAACAGAAACAGCGAATGCTACTGACATTAAAATTCCACCGGTTTATAAAAATGCTTTTTGGCCGCAAGCTGGTGGTTACCCAAGCCATGTCATGCAGAATCTCGCATTAAACGAGGGTGAACTTACACGGGTATGGACAGCAGATATTGGTGATGGAAGCGGACGCGTTCCTTTAACAGCACAACCAATAGTTGCCGATGGTAAAGTATTTACGCTCGACACAGATGCAAGCCTTAGCGCCTTTGAAATTGAAAAAGGAAAACGTGTTTGGAAAACAGACGTACAAGCTCCCGATGAAGACGAATCTGTCATTGGTGGCGGTGTTTCTTTTTCTGATGGTACACTCTATGTCACGTCTGGCTATAATGAAGCATTAGCCGTCAATCCTGAAAACGGAGATATCGTATGGCGCGTTAATTTAATCGCACCCGCACGCGCAGCGCCAACTGTTATGCAGGGGCGTGTTTTTATAACACTTTTAAATAACACTATTGTAGCCTTAAACGCAGGTAACGGAAAAGTAATATGGGAATATAACAGTATCGGAGAAAGCGCTGGCTTACTGGGCGCAGCAAGCCCTGCTGCCGATCGTGATGTCATTATTCCAGGCTTATCTTCTGGCGACCTACTTGCCTTACGCGTTGAAAATGGTGCGCTCGCTTGGCAAGACAACCTATCTCGTGCCTTACGTTTAGGTGGAATTTCTGGCCTTGCAGACATTCGCGCCCTTCCTGTTTTAGAAGGTGATCTAATTATAGCCATCAGCTATGGTGGTAAAATGGCGGCCATTGATAAACGTACAGGTAACCGTATCTGGCAACGTGATATTAGCGGTTCTGAAACGCCTTGGATTGCAAATAATGCTGTTTATGTGCTGAACTCAGAAAACGAACTTTTAGCGCTTGATAAAACAAATGGTGCGATCTATTGGATGTCTGAGCTTAAAAAATTCGAAAATGCAAAAAAACGTCAAAATCCAATCGTTTGGACTGGTCCGATAATGGCTGGTGGGCGCCTTATTGTGGCGAGCACAAATGGGCGTATTATTGAGATTCATCCAACAACAGGAGAAACGCTCCGCGAAACCAAAACAGGTCGAACAGTACGTATTGCACCAGTCGTTGCCAGTAATACGCTTTACCTCTTAAGTGAAGATGGGACGCTCTCCGCTTACCGTTAAGACCTTCATAACACATCATAAGCTTGAATTCCGAACGCTTATCGCGTACAAGAGCGCCATGAGCTTTACAATCGCCATTATCGGCCGTCCAAATGTCGGCAAATCAACGCTTTTTAATCGTTTAGCGGGTAAAAAGCTTGCTATCATTGATAACACTCCTGGTGTGACACGCGATTGGCGTGAAGCGCCTGGTTGGCTACTTGATAAGCCTGTAACTATCCTTGATACGGCAGGTCTTGAGGAAGCATTTGACGATTCAATCGAAGGCCGTATGCGTAAACAAACCGAAGAAGCGCTTACCCGTGCAGATGCTATTTTATTCATGATTGATGGCCGTCAAGGCCTAACGCCTGCAGATGAACACTTTGCAGGATGGCTTCGCCGCCAGAAAAAACCTGTCGTTCTTTGTGTAAATAAATGCGAAAACGAAAATGCTGCGGCTACAGGTATGGGTGAAGCGTACGCGCTTGGTTTTGGAGATCCCGTTCCAATTTCATCCGCACACGGTTTTGGGATTGAAGATCTATACAATGCCTTTGAACCACATTTCCCTAAAGAAGAAGCACAAGAAGAAGAAAGTGAAAACATCGTTCCACATTTTGATATCGATGAAATCGAAGATGACGAAAATTTTGATTTTGCTGAACTCGAACTTAAAGATGATTCAGATAAACCCATTAAGATCGCCATTGTTGGCCGTCCAAATGTTGGTAAATCAACATTAATGAACTCCTTACTTGATGAACACCGTGTTATGACTGGTCCAGAGGCCGGTATTACACGTGATGCCATCGCCGTAGATTGGGAGTTTAACGACCGTAAAATTCGCCTTGTTGATACTGCGGGAATGCGTAAAAAATCAAAGGTAAATGAAAAAATTGAAAAAATGGCCGTGGAAGATTCTGTACGTGCTATTCGCCTTGCTCAAGTAGTTATTGTTGTCATCGACGCCAATATGATCATGGAAAAGCAAGATCTTCAAATTGCTGATCATGTACTCAATGAAGGACGCGCAATGATTATTGCCGTTAACAAATGGGACACAATTAAAAATAAAACAGAAGTTTTAGAGCAGTTGAATTATAGACTTGAAACATCTCTCGCACAAGTACGCCGTCTACCGACAGTAACTATTTCTGCGCTAAATGGCCGCAACTTAGGCTACCTAATGCAGACAGTACTCGACACGTACGACCTTTGGAACAAACGTGTTTCAACAAGTAAAATGAACCAATGGCTTGCGGCTCGTGAAAGTCAACACCCTGCGCCATTATTTGAAGGCCGTTCAAATCGTCTCAAATATATTACACAAATTAACATTCGCCCGCCAACATTCTCACTCTGGTTATCAAAGCCACAGGAACTTCCTGGAAGCTATAAGCGTTACCTGCTTAACGCATTGCGCGAAGATTTTGGGTTAGAAGGGATTGCATTACGCCTTTTATTACGTGCCAGTAAAAATCCTTATGAACATAAAAAACGTCGTCAAAATTAATATAAAAGGAGACTAAAATGGAAGCTGAAGTAACGGGTATAATGGACATCATTCTTGTATGGGGTATGCGTATTATATCAGCGCTCGCAATTCTAATTGCAGGCTGGGTAGGCGGAAGCTTTATCAGTAATCGCATTAAAAGCCTTAAAAAACTAGATCCTACAATTTCTGGTTTTTTAGGTGGCTTCGTTAAATATGCTATTATGGCCGTTGCTGTTATTGCTGTTCTTGGTCAATTTGGCGTTCAAACAGCCAGCCTTCTTGCTGTCTTAGGTGCTGCTGGCCTAGCGATTGGGTTAGCATTACAAGGAACATTAAGCAATGTTGCTTCAGGTACAATGCTTCTTATCTTGCGTCCATTTGGCGTTGGTGATTACATTGAATTTGGCTCAATGGGCGGTACAGTAAAATCACTAGGCCTTTTCGGCACAGAGCTCGCAACCGTTGATAATAAGTACGTATTTGCACCAAACAGTTCGATCTGGGGAACAGAAATCATCAATTATTCACGGAATAAACAACGCCGTCAGGACATTACCGTTGGCATTTCTTACGGCGATGACATTAACAAAGCATTCAAAACAATCAATAAAGTGCTCAAGAAAGAAAAGCGCCTTATCGAGACAAAAGGTAAAGAGCCTGTACTGGCCGTTGAAGCAATGAACGCTTCATCTGTTGATATAAAAGTACGCATTTGGACAAAAACAGAAGACTTTTTTGGCGTTCAGTGGGATCTTTTAAAAGCGATAAAAGAAGAACTTGATAAAGATGGAATTACTATTCCATTTCCCACAACAACAATGGTTATTGAGAACCCGCAAGCTATAGCGACTAACAAAGCCGCTTAAAAAAATCAAATCCTGTTAAAGGTGAATAATCTCGCCGTGCTTTTCACACGATAAAGCGGCGAGGTTAAGAAACTCTTCTACAACATCATCAGGTGCAGGAAGGTTATTAGGATCTTCCCCAGGCTTTGCTGATTTACGCATATCGGTTCTGACCGCACCTGGATCAATCACATTAACACGGACATTCGTGTTCGCTGTTTCTTGCGCGTATACACTTGCCATGCTCTCAAGGCCAGCCTTACTAATGGAATACGCGCCCCAATAAGCACGCCCCTTTGTCACACTAGCGCCTGTTGAAACAAAAATCACGCGACCAGAGTCAGAGGCCTTCAAAAGCGGATCAAGCGTGCGAATAAGGCGGTAATTTGCTGTAATATTGATATTCATCACCTTTTGAAACTCTTTAGGATCTGCGTGTGTTAAAGGCCCCAATGTGCCAAGCATACCTGCATTACCGACAAAGATATCAAGTTTGCCAAAACGCTCATACAGCGTAGGTCCTAAAGCATCAAGTTCATCTAATTTCAGTAAATCGACAGGCATAATCGTCGCACTACCACCTGCCTCGCGGATTTCATCATCGACAATTTCAAGACCAGCAACATTGCGCGCCAATAAAATTACATGAGCACCCGCTTTCGCATAGGCTTTAGCCACCGCAGCGCCAATTCCTTGCGAAGCGCCCGTTATAAGCGCAATTTTTCCTGATAAAGAAATATTTTCCATGAGATTAAATAGGTGCCTTAAAAACCATCGTGAACATCAACAAGTTCGGCTGTTTCATTATTTTTCGCACTATCATTACGAAGGTTTTCTAAATGAGATAAATACGTTTCATCAATGTCGTCTGTTACATATTTTCCATCAAAGACTGAGCAATCAAACTGACGACTATTATCTGGCTCATCGCTTGGAATAACCGCCTGAATAAGCGCTTCTAAGTCTTGATAAATAAGCCAATCCGCACCGATCTCTTTTTCAATCTCTTTGTCAGATTTTCCATGTGCAATCAATTCTGATTTTACAGGCATGTCAATTCCATAAACATTTGGATAACGAACAGGGGGAGCAGCCGAGGCAAAATAAACATTTTTCGCGCCCGCATTGCGCGCCATTTCAATAATTTGCTTACACGTCGTACCGCGCACAATTGAATCATCAACAAGTAAGACGTTACGCCCTTCAAACTCTAGCTCAATAGGATTGAGTTTTTGCTTTACCGATTTTTTACGTTCTTCTTGCCCAGGCATAATAAAAGTACGGCCAATATAACGGTTTTTTACAAACCCTTCTCTAAACTTCACGCCCAAACGTACAGCAAGTTCCATCGCGCTTGGACGGCTTGATTCAGGAATAGGGATAACCACATCAATGTCATGATTTGGGCGTTCTTTCATAATTTTATCCGCCAAATATTCGCCCATACGAACGCGGGCTTTATAAACCGAACTACCATCAATCATTGAATCTGGACGCGCAAAATAAACATGCTCAAAAATACAGGGTGATTTTTTCTTATTCGTTTTTGGCAAGTAAGTATGAAGTTCACCCTTATTATCAACAAATAGTATTTCTCCTGGCTCTACATCACGCACAACATCAAAGCCCAGAGCATCGAGCGCGACACTTTCAGAAGCAACCATATATTCCATAGAACCTTTACTGTGTTTACGTTGCCCATAGATCAATGGACGAATACCATTAGGATCACGGAAAGCCAATAATCCATACCCTGAAATCATCGCAACAATCGCATAAGCACCGCGACAACGAAGATGAAGATTTTCAACCGCAGAAAAAATATCTGTTGTCTCTAGAACAAGTTTTTGAGGCTTTTGCAGCTCGTGTGCCAAAACATTTAACAATACTTCAGAATCTGAATTTGTGTTCAAATGACGATGATCGGCATTAAATAATTCTTCGGCAAGCTCCTCATGGTTTGTTAAATTACCATTATGAGCAAGAACAATACCATATGGTGAATTCACATAGAGCGGTTGAGATTCCGCGGCACTAGCGCTACCGGCTGTAGGATAACGAACATGGCCAATACCAATCTTACCTTCCAAGTTACGCATATGGCGTGTATGAAAAACATCACGAACAAGGCCATTACTTTTACGAACATAAAATTTACCATTGTTTTCAGTGACAATTCCAGCAGCGTCTTGACCACGATGCTGTAGCACGGTTAGTGCATCGTATAAATCCTGATTAACAGGCTGCGCTCCATAAATTCCAACAATACCGCACATATTTTTCTCTCTTATAGAATTAAAATTTACTCGTTAAAATTAGGTTTATTCTCTTGTGGTAGCTCTTCCTTAAAAAGCTGTTCCAGTTCTTCTCGTGCACCATCTTTATATCCAGCTTCTCCCTCTTTAGGGCTCATCTTTTTAATTTTTTCTTCCGCGCCTTTAAGCAAGTCTTGATCCATCAACTGATCTTTTAACTTTCCTTTTGCTTCCTTCGTCACATCTTCAATTTTTTCTTCTACCGCTTCTGAGTTAGGAAGAAACCCAGCTAAAAAAATTGCTGTTTTTTCGATAAAGACATGTGTACGACTTGCAGAAAAAATATCGCTTTTTGTTTTTGACTCCATAAGCAAATGAAATGGTAAGTAAAGTAGTCCAAGCAAAACAACTGCGCGCGCAATACCAAAAACGACGCCAAGCGTTCTATCAACTGGTCCTAATCCCATCGCTTTTACTGCACCAGCAGTTAAATGGCTGATTACTGAAATAATAATAACAAAAAGAATAAAGATCGTAGCGTAAGCACAAACATTAGCCAAGATATCCATTGGAACAAGATCAAATAGTTTACCGACTTCTTCTGAATCTGAAACGCCAAACCAGCCTTGAAAAACGGGAGCAAGCAAGGGTCCGAAAAAGTAAGCTGCGGCTAATCCGCCGATAATTCCAGCAATGGTGAGAATTTCACGGATAAACCCGCGTAAAAAAGAAATGATAGCCGATATAATAACAACTGCGGCAACAACAATGTCTATAATCATGGCTTATATGTAAGGAAATTTAAGGGGTTAAGCAAGATTTTAATGCGTGTGATCCTGCCTTTCATGTGGACATACACATAGATTTACTCTGCTCCATTCATGCCGCCTGCCTTGATTGCCCAAATCGACTGACGAGATCATTCAAATGTTCAATTTCTTGCACCTGCAGTGGATGATTGGTTTTCTTTTTTCCTTTTGGCGGCGCCGGCATCATAGCGCCTTCAAAACCAAGCTTTGCCGCTTCCTTTACGCGTACATCAGGTTGCGATACACCGCGAATTTCACCAGACAAACCAACTTCGCCAAAAAATACTGTGTGTCCAGGTAAAGGCTCGCCTGTATGTGAACTTATGAGAGCCGCGGCGACAGCCAAATCTGCAGCGGGTTCAGATATACGAATGCCTCCTGCAATATTGAGGAAAATATCACAATCAGAAAAAGTCATGCCACAACGTGTTTCTAAAACAGCGAGAACCATCGCCAAACGATTTGAATCCCAGCCAATCACAGCGCGGCGTGGATTACCCAGCGCAGACGGCGCAACTAATGCTTGTACTTCGACGAGTACTGGGCGCGTCCCTTCTAAACCAGCCAAAACAGAGCTTCCTGCAACGTGTTCTTGACGTTGTGCCAAAAAGAGCGCTGAAGGATTAGCAACCTCAACAAGGCCTTCTTGCGCCATTTCAAAAACACCAATTTCATCAGTTGGTCCAAAACGATTTTTAACGGTACGCAAAATTCGGAATTGATGCCCGCGATCCCCTTCAAAATACAGCACCGCATCCACAATATGTTCCAAAACACGAGGCCCTGCAATTTGCCCCTCTTTGGTGACATGCCCAACAAACAAGATACAAATACCGCGCTTTTTTGCCACACGTACAAGCTCCTGTGCGCACGTACGTACTTGCGTTACTGTACCTGGAGCGCTTTCCACCGTGTCCACATACATGGTTTGAATAGAGTCAATAACGAGGATATCCATCGGGTTAGAAACATCCTCCATCGTTGCCACAATATCACGTACAGAGGTTGCTGACGCTAAATCAACAGGAGCATCAGAAAGCCCCAAACGCTCGGCGCGCAAGCTCACCTGATCTGTACTTTCTTCACCAGAAACGTACACGCATTTTTTACCTGATAATGCCAATTTACAAACAACCTGTAAGAGCAATGTCGATTTACCGATCCCCGGGTCGCCACCAATTAAAATAGCCGAGCCGTTGACAAGCCCACCGCCTGTGACGCGATCAAATTCCGCTATAGCTGTCACATTGCGTGGAACATTCTTTTTATTTTCGTCAGCTTTTAGGGGTACAAAGCCGATATTTTTACCTTTGCGAGTTGTTCCTAACCCTTTGGGCGTCGATTCATTGATCTCTTCGCTTAAAGAATTCCATTCGCCGCATCCTTCGCATTTTCCAGCCCATTTAGGATGTACTGTACCGCAAGACTGACAGACGTACGATTTGGTTGATTTAGCCATCACACTATCCCTAACATATTGAAATATTTAATCGATTCACCGAACCCAGTTTGTTTGCCAATTTTTGAGATGTGAAGCATATTTTCTTACTTTCTTTATTCATTTAAGAAAGTAAGAATATCTGATAAATGAGAACATATCAAGAACCTTCTTTTTGTAGAGCCCATTTAAATTGGCGGGTGTCTTCACTCATCTCACCCGTAATGACGAGTTGCTTGGTTTTGCGCGCACGTACACCCTCACCAAGATAAACACTATTATCCAGTGCCAGCGTTCCATTTTCAGCCGTAAAGCGCCAACCAACGCCGTTCTTAAGACGTAGTAATGCTTCACTTCCTTCTTTAACGAGCGATACCGTTACGTTCGGATGAAGGTGGAGGCGAATAGCAACGTCATGCGATTTAGCAAGACCGAGCATACAGCTCAATGTTTCTTCGCCCCTAAAATCAAAGCCTTTATCTGCCAAATACAAACGGCGACGATGAACAATTCCATTTTGCGGCACGTACCCATCATGACTGGCGTCAATCAAACAAGAATGTTGTTTATCATCACGACTAACCTCTACTACTTTGGGGCGATAACGTACGCGTCCATCATCGTGCAAATCGCAAATATTCCGATCATCAATAATAAGCGCGTTGTGGGCAGGGGTCGAGCGCAAGGCATCTTGCCAGTTTTGATCCGTTGGATGCGCGCCGCAGTTAACGAAGATACGATCACGACCATGTGAAAATTCAAAAGCCAATGGTGCAATATGAGCATCTTGATCATACGGCCACGCGGCAGGTTTGCCTGTATCCATGATCAAAACAGAGCGGCCTTTGGTCACTTTTTCATAGCCCGTATGCGGTAGCGATCTTATAGGGCGTGCGCGCATGCCAGCCTGAACGAATACTGATTTCACGGCCTCTTCACTGTTTTCTTGCGCATTATGAAAGAGCGCAAAAGCGCCATCGCTGTGGCGTAAAAAACGTAGCGCTTGAATGGCACGATCCAGCCCCTGTTGAATAGCTTCGATAGGAGGATAGCCGCCTTGACGAAGCGCCGAGCGAATATCAATCATAATTTGAACTGCTTGTAAAAGCTGTTCAGGATTGCGGCTAATATGGCCGCCATCACTTAAAATTTGTTTTTTGATCTGTTCATCCAATAAATGAAGCGCGGTCTCTAAATAATCTTCGCGCCCTTCTAATGTGAGGCCGCCAAAGCTAAGCCCGCGTATCGCGTAAAGATAATCAATACCGTGCAAATTTGAAGGAAGAGAGCGTTTTAGGTGGCGAAGCTGACGGAGCGTGCTTTCCAAAAACATTTGCTGAAATTCATCGTCGGCGCTCTCACCAAAGAAATCATAGCCAGCAAGCCAGTTGCCTAAACGCCGCCCCAAGATGGCGGAATGCCAATATGTTTCATGCCAATTTTCGTGATTCTCAATCCAGTTTTGCACCATCATGCGTGCGCCTTTGCGCCCTTGATGGCCGCCAAGCGCACGAAGGTCCCGCAACCAGTCAAAGCCATGAATGTGTTTAATCCATTGATCGCTGACGCCTTCTGGATGCCAATTAGAATCATGAAGCTCTAAACGTTCACCAGCGATAGAAAACGAGCCAGAGTTTAAGAGCCAGCGCGCATCATCGGCGCTACCCTTCCATAGATCATTCGGACTAAATAATAAAGAACGCGGTACTGTCCCGCCTAAGCTCCAGTTATATAGAGGCGAATTGTAAGTCAGGCGGGAGGCCTGTTTACGAATAGTTTTCTCTATACTGCGTAAGAGCGTCATGCCTCGTTCTTTCTTCTTACGCGCCGCGTATAGCTTGAATATTTTCTGCGTATTTTTCTGGCCCGTCTTTGAAGACGGCTGTTCCAGCAACAAGGACGTTTGCGCCTGCTTCAATAACTTGTTTTGCCGTTACTGGCGTAATACCGCCATCAACTTCCAAATCAATATCGCGCCCTGAAGCTTCAATACGGCGGCGCACGTCTGCAATTTTTTCTAAGGAAGCGGGTTCAAATTTTTGACCGCCAAAGCCGGGGTTAATCGTCATCACAAGCACAAGATCAACCATATCCATCACGCAATTTAAAACATCGTTGGGCGTTGTAAGGTTAATTGCGACACCTGCTTTTTTACCCAAAGCTTTAATTGTTTGTAAAGAACGGTGTAGGTGAGGCCCTGCTTCGGCGTGAACGGTGATAATATCCGCTCCCGCATCGGCAAAGTCTTTTAGGTAAGCATCTGTTGGCGAAATCATAAGATGAACATCAAAAATTTTATCCGAAGCCTGCCTCACGCATTTATAAACTGGCGCGCCGAAACTAATATTCGGCACAAAATGGCCATCCATAACATCAATATGAATATAGTCTGCGCCCGCTTTATCTATGGCGGTTATTTCATCTGCTAAATGACCAAAATCTGCCGATAAAATAGAAGGAGAAATTTTTATATCAGGCATGAGAGCTCTCTTTCGTAAAAGGTGGCGAAAATAACGCCAAAAAATGACGTCGAAAGTGAAAAATCAGTATGAAATACCGTAAAAGAATCAGGCGAAATGCCCATATACCTTCAGTGTATATATATTTTATCCACAAGGCAAATAAAGGGCGCAAATTTGTCGAGCATTTTTAAAAAAAAATTAAGGTTTTTGGTTTTTTTAAGATTTTTTAATTAAA
>PANS01000017.1 GCA_002708415.1 Micavibrio sp.
GTTCCAGAAGCACGCACGTTTGTGAGTTTTTTCCCTTTAAGAACGTTCACTTCCAAATCATTATCACGGGAATGCTCACCAACAATCATGCCTTCATAAACAGGATCTTGGTGACCAATAAACATCACGCCGCGATCTTGTAAGTTAAAGATCGCATACGCAGCAGCTTGACCCGTGTCATTAGAGATAAGAACACCTTTAACACGTTGTGGAATTGGGCCTTTATGCGGCTGGTAAGAATGAAAAACACGGTTAAACACCCCTGTTCCGCGCGTATCAGTCATGAATTGTGATTGATACCCAATAAGTCCGCGTGAAGGCGCCAAGAATGTAATACGTGTTTTACCCGCGCCAGAAGAACGCATATCTGTCATTTCCGCTTTACGGCGGTTCATTTTATCAACCACAGTTGAAGAATATTCATCATCAACATCGATTGTGATTTCTTCGATTGGTTCATGGCGCTGACCATCTATTTCTTTATAGAGAACACGCGGACGCGATACAATCATTTCAAAATCTTCACGGCGCATTGTTTCAATAAGAACGCCAAGCTGAAGCTCTCCACGTCCTCCAATTTCAAACGAATCTTTATTTTCACTTTCAGCAAAAGTGATCGCAACATTTGTTTCCGCTTCGGCCAATAAACGCTCACGGATCATTGTTGAGGTTACTTTCTTCCCTTCTTTACCCGCAAATGGTGAATCGTTCACAGAAATCATCACAGCCATTGTTGGCGGATCAATCGGCGTCGATTGAACGGGTTCTTCAAGAGCAGGCGCGCCAACCGTATCGGCAACAGATGTTTTTGCTAACCCTGCGATACAGATAATATCACCGACATTCACTTCATCGACAGGTACACGATCCGTACCATCAAACATCATCAATTTGGTCAAACGGCCTGTTTCCATCGTTTCACCATCAAGGTTAATTGATTTCACGGCATCATTAATTTTTGCAGAGCCTTGGATCACACGGCCTGTCAAACAACGCCCCAAAAATGGGTCTGAATCAAGAAGCGTTGCAAGCATCGCAAATGGCTTGTCTGCATCGCCTTCTGGACGCGGCACATGATCAATAATAAGATCAAGAAGAGGCGTTAAGTTTTCACGCGGATCATCCAGTTCTTTTGCGCACCAACCACTACGGCCAGAAGCATACATGATCGGGAAATCAAGTTGCTCATCAGTCGCATCCAAAGACACAAAAAGATCAAACACTTCATCAACTACCTCTTCTGGACGCCCATCGGGGCGGTCAATTTTATTGATAATAACAATCGGTTTAAGACCTTGCTGCAGCGCTTTACCGAGAACAAATTTCGTTTGTGGCATTGGCCCTTCGGCAGCATCTGTTAAAAGAATAACACCATCAGCCATATGAAGAACACGTTCAACTTCGCCGCCAAAATCGGCGTGCCCAGGTGTGTCAATAATATTGATACGAATAGTGTCATCGCCTTTTGTCCATTGAATAGACGTTGGCTTGGCCAAAATAGTAATACCGCGCTCTTTTTCAAGATCGTTAGAATCCATCATGCAGGTATCAACGCGTTCGTTCTCACGGAACATGCCGCTTTGTTTAAGCATGGCATCAATAAGGGTCGTTTTCCCGTGGTCAACGTGCGCAATAATCGCAATATTTCTTAATCTATGTGTCATTTTATCAATTCTTTCTCTAGCCCTTATAAACGGGCGCTTTTAATTCCGCCCTCTTCCTATAGGAAGAAACGTCAGAAAGGAAGGAAAAAGCTACTAAGCAAAGAGAATATATTTAATTTTCCGTAAAATCATTGATTTTAAAACTTACATATAGTAAGCAAACCTATTGTAATTACATAAACAGGTTTTTTAATGAGTAACGATTTTTCAAACGTGGGGTCTCTGTTAACCCCCTTTGTGGGCGCTGCGCGCGATTTACAAAGAGAAATAAACGGTGCGTATACCCGTACCAAAACGGCATTAAACAAAGAAGGCATCTTTGGCCTTTCTGAGTCCAGTCTAGAAGTATTACGCTTAATATTAGAGTTTAGCGACCAATGTTCCTCGCCTCTAGAAATCGCAGAACAGGGTATAATGGATAAGGGGGCGTTTAACAGATGCCTTACATCTCTCGAAGAAAATGAGCACGTTACCCTTGAGCAAAAAGATAATAAAATTACATCTGTGGCGCTAACTGACGAAGGACGCAGTATCGCAGCATTATTTCAAGAAAAACTAGAACAAGAGCTTGAGAAATTATTAGAATCGAAAGGATTGGAAAGATTAGCAGGCTTACATACCCAATACCAAAGTCCTGCCTAAAATACTTTTACTGGTAGAGCTTCCAATAAAAATGGCGCATAATTAAAACGCGTATTAAAACGCGCCATAAATATTAAAATTATTATTTGCGTTTAAGCAGGAACTGCTACTTGTGCTTTCATTTCCTGAAGCTGTGCAATGGCAGTCTTTCTATCCGATTCTGTGGTAATTGACGTTTGTCCACGCGGAGAAGCAGTACATGAATCTGGCCTATCATCAGCATATGCTGGCATAAAAGCCACAGTAAGCGATAGTTCGCGACTTTGTAACGTTTCCAATGCGGCATCAATATGAGTTGTATCACTCTCAACAGAGGCCGATTCTTTCAATGCTTGGAGCATTTTAATCTCTTCTAAACGCTCTTTTTCAGAGCAAATCGTCATCTTACCATATTGAGATGATGTATCTCTATCAGGCGTATCACCTAATGCTCTAGGCATAAAATCCACAGTAAGCAATAGTTCGCGACGTTGTAACGTTTCCAATGCTGCATCAATGTAAAATACTGGTGATGGTTCAGGCATATTAAAATCTCCTCTATTGGTTTGGAATTATTTTATTTACATATTCTATACGATAGGTCAAGTATTTTTCTATTTTTAATCAATTAGGCATGATCCTCTTTTGATATTCAGACGAAATACAGTAAACAATTGAGGAAATTGTTAATTATGAAAAATATTATGCTTGATTTTTTCATTTAAATTTTGTTAGGTATGGGCATAAACATTTTTGAGGGGCAGCTATAACATAGCTGTGTGTGTTTAAAGTATGGTTCTTTCTATAAAAGATCTGCCTGCTCTAGCTGAGCAAGGTGTTAGCATTCCACAATATGATAGATCGCAAATCACCGCTGGCGTCGTCCACATCGGCCCAAGTAATTTTGCGCGCGGCCATTTATTTAAATACTTCGATCAAGTTTTAAAACAAGATCCTCAATGGGGTGTTCGAGCGATTAGCCTAAAATCAAATAAGGAAAAGAAACCTCTTAGCCAACTAGCAAGAGAATTTGTACAAACCGCAATTCTTCCCATGGCTAGATTTCAAAAACCTGCACTACCTGCAAGACACAAACCCACACGAAAAGAAATATTAAAAAACCAGGATTACCTTTACACAGTGAATGAACAAAGCGTAGATGGTACACAGCGCTCTGTCATCGGTAGCTTAATGGATGTCACTGAAGTATCCGAAGACCCTAAAGGCGCACTAGATGTCTTATGCGATCCCAACATTAAATTGGTAACAATAACTGTTACACAAGCTGGCTATGGTCACGACCCTCAAACAGGAAACTTGGATTTTGAGCGTGATGACATTAAAGAATGCCTTTCAAGAATGGACATGCCATCAACAACTGTAGGTTACCTTGTTGCCGCACTAGAACGTCGTATGAAAGAAAGTGCGCCCCCTCTAACCATTATGTCTTGTGACAATATGGAAGCTAATGGAACAATTTTAAGACAAGTCGTCACGACATACGCCACACAAAAATCATCTAAATTACGCAAATACATCGAAGAAAACATCACATTCCCATCAACGATGGTTGATAGAATTGTTCCGACCACTACGAATAAAGATATATTTAATTCTAAAGCAGCTGGCTTAGATGACGAATGGCCAATTATGACTGAGGATTTTTGGCAATGGGTCATTGAAAATGATTTTGCTGGCGATATGCCAGATTTAGAATCTGTTGGTGCAACAGTTACAAGCAATGTAGAACCATTTGAATTAATGAAGCTCAGAATGCTAAACGGTGCGCACATGGCACTAGGATGCGTTGCAGGCTTAAATGGACACACGCTCGTTGATAAGGCGATGAAAAATCCAAAACTAAAAGAATTTATTCAAAACTTTATGCATGAAACAGCAACAACTGTTCCACCAATTGAAGGTATAGATTTTGCCGAATATCAACAACGCCTCATCGAAAGACTTGAAAATCCGGAAATGTCTGACCAACTTGTAAGATTGGCAAGAAATGGAACTGGTAAGGTTGACACCCGCTTTGCAAATCCGCTTAAAGATGCAAAAGCTGCAGGTGCAGACTACCAACACCTCGCATTTGCTACGGCAGCATGGATACAGTATTTAAAAGGATATGATGATAAGGGCAATTTAATTGGTGAAAATATAAAAGATGACAGTGGAACCCCTCTTGGTATCAATGATAAAAAAGCCGTAGAATCTGGCCTACAAGATATGGCGCGTAAAAGTAACGGAAACCCTCAACCGGTCATGACGGCGAGTGGATTGTTTGATGCAGACCTAATGAAAGATCAAGAGTTTATCAAAGATGTATCAAGACACTTGCGTAACATACAAGAACATGGTGTTGTAGAAGCCATTAACGCAATAAGCCTGACAGTAGTGACACAACCTTCAAAAATACCAGCTACTCAACCAGCCCCTTAGGAGCTCCAAATGCAACTCAATAATGCTAATTTAGAATTAATATCTCAAACAGCGCATACTCCTGAATATGACAGGTCACAAGTAACATGCGGTATCATGCATATGAGCATTGGTGGCTTTCACCGTTCTCATCAAGCTGTTTACGTTGATAACGTATTAGCAAAAGGTCATAGCAATTGGGGAATTTGTGCCATTGGCTTGATGCCACAAGACAAAGACAATATTGAAAAGCTACAGCAGCAAGATAATCTTTACACCGTATTAGAACGTAGCGCTGAAGCAGATACAGCGCGTATTGTAGGTTCAATTATTGAAACAATGCACGCACCATCTTCACCTGAGGCCGTTTTAAATAGGCTGGCAGATGACAACATTAAAATTCTATCATTAACAGTAACGGAAAAAGGATATTGCTTTGATAGCAATCAAGATTTAGATCAAAGTAATGCGTTCATTCAAGAAGATTTGGCCAATTTAAGTGTGCCAAAAACAGCATTAGGTTACATCGTTTCCGCCCTTAAAAATCGTAAAGACCAATCACAATCTCCATTCACAGTAATGTCTTGCGATAACTTACCGGGTAACGGGCACTTAACACAAAAGCTCGTTTTACAGTTTGCCGAACTTGTTGATCCTGAACTCGCAACTTGGATACAAGAAAACGTTTCATTCCCTAATTCTATGGTTGATCGCATCACTCCTGTTACAACAAATGAGATTGTTGAAACCATCAAAGCAAAATTTCAAATTGAAGATGCATGGCCTGTTGTTTGTGAAGATTACATCCAATGGATACTAGAGGATAATTTTTGTAACGGTAAACCGCCTTTTGAAGAAGCAGGCGTGCAAGTTATTGTAGATGTAGATCCATATGAAAAAATGAAGGTACGCCTTCTCAACGGCTCACACTCTGCTTTAGCCTATCTTTCATACCTAAAAGGTTATCGCAATGTCGATAAAGCAATGGCTGACCCTTTAATTAAGAACTTCGTACGTTCTTATATGGATCAAGATATTACACCGACTATCCCTGAGGTGCCTGGCATTAACCTTGACGAATATAAAGATAAACTAATTGAACGATTTGCAAATCCAGCAATTTCTGACCAAGTTCAAAGACTAGCTGAAGACGGTTCGCAAAAAATTCCAATTTCAATTTTACCCTGTATTGCTTCACAACTTGAAAATGGTGGATCAACAAAATTTGCGACGTTAGCCCTTGCTGGCTGGTTTAGATATCTAACTGCCGTTGATGAAGAGTTAAAGCCTATCGAAATCAAAGACCCTTTATCTGAAAAGCTTATTGCTTCAGCTAAATTAGACACAAAAACGCCTCTACATTTACTCGGCATTACTGAAATCTTCGGCACGCATTTACCTCTAAATGACAATTTTGTGAAAGATTTAGCCTCTTCTATGAACCAAATCAAACAAGATGGTGTCGAGAAATCCTTGGAAGAAGCCTTAAATTAATTGACATAATATAAAAAAGCATGTAAAACGCTTCCATGTCAACAACATTCCGAGGCATCACTACGGTGATTTTCAACGCATCTGCCCTGTTTTATGAAGATGAAACAGGGATACAGGCTATGCCTCATATTAGGGAAGTGCTTGAGTTTCTAAAATCAAAAAACATACACCTCGTCTCCTGCTTTAAAGAAGGAGATGATCCACAAACAGCATTAAATGTAACTGGCCTAGAAGATCTATTCACCACAGAAGGCAACTTACAAGCTATATACGTGTCTCAAGAAACGGATAGAGCAAAGGAATTAAACTTACGGCCATTAACTTATTATAACGCTCTGAAAGCCATCGGTGTTGACGATATGGACTCAGTCGCAACAATTGCAGGACACTATGAAGAAATCAAAGAAGCAAGAGCGTCTAGCATTCAAAAAGTTATCGGATTTTACGGCTCACCCACCATTCCACTGGGGCAAGTACAGGCATATAAATCAAATTTAGAAAGAGACGTTACAGCATTAGCAGGAACAAAATTAACAACAGCCAATTTAAGAGAAATACCCGAATATATAGGCCCCAACCTATAAAAGGACACGTGTAATGAGTAAAATAACTAAAGTAATTTTTGACAATGATGGCGTTAACATCGATAGCGAGCATATCGCCATGGGTGATATGGATGAATTTGGTTATGATCTTGTTCATCAATATATTGACCCGGAAACATCAGGCCTCAAAGAAAGCGATATTTATGTTGAGTATAAAGGCGTGTCTTCAAATGAAATCACCAAAAAATTAATCGAAAAATACAATCTACCTGAAGATGCCATCCGTACAGATTATAATATCCCAGAAGGCGTGGATTTATACGAATTTTTGTCTGATCTACATACAAAAAGTGTTATTTCAAAATTTGAAAGCGGAAAGCTTGAAACACTCCCTCATGTTAAGGAAACGCTGCAAGCGATGCGTGATGAGCTAGGTGAAGGAAACATGGCCCTCTGTACAACAAGCCGTGGCGATCGTATGGATGCAACAGTACATGCAATAGACCCAAACACGAAAGAAAACATTGGTTGGGGTGATACCTTCCCAAGCGATGAAAGAAACCTGCGTATCAGCGGATATAAGCACGAAGGTGAAGATAAACACCCTAATAAATATATACACTTCCGTGAGCTTCACCCTGACTGGGATCCTGAAACCACTGCAGTAGTAGAAGATACCGCTGGATCAACAAAAAAAGCCATTGATGCTGGATTTACAAATGTTATTGGTATTGTTGCTTCAAAGTTTCAAACGTTAGATGATGAGGGGTATTTCAGTCGTGATAAACAGTTAGCAGAAATCGCTAAATTAAAAGAGGCTAGTGCTCGCGTTATTGTTACAGATTATCGTGATATTCCCGCAGCGATCGAGTGGATGGATAACGGCATGAGCATGGACAATGTTCCTAGCTTCCATGGTGAAGTGCACCATAATAATCCTTTAGAAGCTGATCGCAGAGTAACGAAAGCAACTCCAGGAGCGCATGGGCCAAACTAATTAAGCAAGAATCTTCTTAATGATTTTATAACATCGCTCTTTATTTATTCTAGATCCACCTTATTATGTTTCATTGTGAAAAATACAACGAGAAATAATATTCAAGAACAAGTGAACCTGCTTGTTAAAAACGCCGAAAACATATGGATTCCGCGATGGTTTGACTTATTTTCCAATCCGCACAGCGGCTTCCATGAACGTTTAGATCAAAGTGGCACACCTATTGATCTCCCACGACGTCTGGTCAGCCAGTGCCGACAGATAATTGTTTATTCATTGGCTTCAAATGACGCGTATACAGGAAAATTGAATGATGCTTTTGACTTTATAAAGCAGCATTATTTTATTCCCGAAACGGGAGGCTCTGTTTTCAGCCTTAATACAGAAAATAAGATACACGATCATACTTATGATTTATATGCGCATGCGTTTGTTCTTCTCGCTTGCGCCCAATATTATAAAGCCACGAAAAATGAAGAAGCGCTCGCATACGCAAAAACTACGTTAAATTTCATCAAAGATCATTTCGCGCTTCATATAGGATATGCAGAATCATTAGATAGTGATCTAGTCCCTCTACGAACAATACGCCGACAAAACCCACATATGCACTTATTAGAAGGGTGTATTTTTATGTATGGAGTAACAAAAGATAACACGTACAAAGATGTCGCAGATACTCTTGTATCGCTCTTTTTGAATAAATTTTTTAATACAGAAAAAGGCGTATTACACGAATTTTTTGATGAAAATCTAAACGTACATCCTCAAGAGGGCCATAAGATTGAGGCAGGACACCATGGAGAATGGATATGGCTTCTTACCAATTATAAAAACATATTTGGTCAGCAAAGCAATGCTATTGATAGTTCCATTGATGACCTATTCGCATTTGTAGTAAAATATGGCGTAGACTTTCAAAAAGGCGGTGTGATTAATAGTCATGATAGCGAAACAAATACCGTTATAGACAGTAACAAACGCATTTGGACGTGTTTTGAAATTTTTCGTGCCGCGAGTATTATGTATGGCTACGCTGAACATAAAGAGAATGCAGAAAAAATCATGCTACTTTTGCTGAATAATATTCATAACGATTACATCAATATAAAAACGGGGCGTTGGAAGGAAATTTTAGATAAAGGCATGAAATCAGTTACCGATTTCTTACCCGCCACGACGCCATATCACATCTATCCGATTTTAAAAGAGATAAAAAAATATATTCTACCTATATAAAGATCCATTATGACACAAAATTTAAACCCGCACTACATCGCAAAAGACCCGAGCGCAATGTCTGCTGTAGAAGACGTTGCCACCTACGATAAAGCATGGGCTAAAGCCGATACGACTGCTTTATTACAGGCAGAAAAAAAGGCTTTAAAAGGTGCTGATGGCTACGATATTGACGTTATGGTTGAATCACCGTGGGGTGATAATAAAGTCCTAGAAGCTCATATCGGTGACTTTGGCAAAAACGAAGACGTTGTCAAAAAAGAAATTACAGTAAAGCCTGGCTTTATGCTGTCCTTACAACGCCATCGTGGCCGCGAAGAACTATGGGAAGTAACAAGTGGTGTGCTAACCGTTATTTCTGATGGTGAAGTCCATACAGTTAATGCAGGAGAAAGCATTCAGCTACCAAAAGGCAACGTCCATTGCATGATCAGCCGTGATGACGATCCCGTAACGGTAATTGAAACACAAACTGGAACATGCCGTGAAGCCGACAATGTACGCCTTATGGATTTCAACAATCGTCCAACAATACCATTACAAAATAAAAACGAAGCATTATCGGCAATTTTATATACAAAAATACATGCTGAAATAGAGCAAAAATTTGGTTGTGAGACAAAACCAAACATGGTTTTATTATCCCCTGCTTATAAACATATTGTTGAGAATTTGGATTAAAAACATGAGTGACACATCCTCAAACCTACGTTTAGGAATAGATTTTGGTGGTACCAAGACCGAGATTATCGGCCTTGATGCGAATAATGGTAAAGAACTTTATCGTAAACGCATTCCAACGGCGCGCGATGATTATCAAAAAACATTAGATAGCTTCAAAGGCCTCATCGATGAAGCCGAGAAAAACTTAGGCATGACGGGTACAATCGGCATGAGCATTCCAGGTTCTATTTCTCAAGACACTGGCACAATTAAAAATGCGAATTCAACATGGATGATTGGAAAACCGCTTCAAGATGACCTTGAAAAAATGATGGGACGTGAAATTCGTATTCAAAATGATGCAAATTGTTTTGCTGTCTCTGAAGCCACAGATGGTGCCGCGCAAGGAGAAAAAGTTGTTTTTGGCGTTATTATTGGTACAGGATGCGGCGGAGGTGTCGTCATCAACGGTCAACCTATTATGGGCGCGAATGGCATTGGTGGTGAATGGGGGCATAATCCTCTGCCTAACCCAAGGACGTACATACCCAAAGGCACCGAATTATCTGGTTTTATTGAACATATCAAAGATTTGTCTGCGTACACGTATCCGCACATTACGCATGATAAAAACTGGAATGAAACACCTGGCCCAGCCTGTTATTGTGGCCGTAGAAACTGTCTTGAATTGTGGTTATCTGGTACAGGATTCAAACGTGACTACAAACAAGTCACAAACGAAGAATTATCAACGCATGATGTCATCACAAACGCACGTCAAGGCGAACCAAAAGCGGTTGCTGCGCTTGAACGCTATACAGATCGGTTAGCGCGCGCGCTTGGAAATGTTATTAACCTGCTTGACCCAGATGTGATTGTGTTAGGTGGAGGCATGAGCAATGTGGCAGATCTTTATGAAGAAGTACCAAAAATTTGGGGAAAATACATATTCTCTGACTTTGTTCACACAAAATTAAAAAGCCCAATACATGGCGATTCATCAGGAGTACGTGGCGCAGCATGGCTCTGGCCATCTAAAGCCTCTAACAAGAAAAAAGCAGCTTAATCGCTGCTTTTATTTTATCCTGAGTTATCCTTTCCCTTACAACGATATGCAAAAAGATTTTGATTTCTCGGCCAAATCACGCAATCATAAGGCGTAAATACAAGAAAGAACCATCATGTCAGACGCACTAGAAACATTCATTTTTCCTGAAGGTCGCCTTATCATTGAAGAAGGTGCGCCTGCTATTGAGGCTTACATGATTGAGCGCGGAAAGGTTCGCGTCTATATCAATAAAGATGGCGAGCAAGTTGATCTGGCAGAACTTGAGGAAGATGAAATTTTTGGAGAAACAGCGCTTTTTACAGGATCAGAATATGGCGCAAATGTTGAAGCAATAGAAGAAACCACTGTTGTTAAAATCACTCCAGAAATCCTAGACATTAAAATCCGTCTCTGTGATCCAATGCTACGCGCGCTCATTCGCATGATGATGAAACGTCAGCGCGATACAAACAAACGTCTCGCCGAATTAAAAAATTAGTTCCTTTATTATCTAAAAACGTTGAAAATTCTGCTTTTTCCCATTAAGGGATAAGCATGAGTTTTAAACAAAAAATCAATGTCATTTTAAAGTTTGCCGCAAAGCCGCATATTTTATTCTATACGTTGCCATGGCTTATGATTTTATTGGTTTTAGGAACAATTTCTCAAAAGAACATGGGCATCTTTGACGCTCAACAAATGTATTTCTCCTCATGGGTTTTATTTTTAGGCCCTATTCCGCTTCCAGGAGGCTTTCTAACGCTGGCGCTTATTTTTATCACCTTGCTCGTGAAATTTGTATTCTATAGTGAGTGGAGTTTTAAAAAATCTGGAATTATCCTTACGCATTTCGGTGTCCTTATTTTACTATTTGGCGGCCTCATCACATCTCAATACGCCCATGAAAGCTTTATGACAATCCCTGAAGGGCAAAGTGTGTCTAGCCTATCAGAATACAAAGAACGTATAATCGAGCTGTCAAAAAATGGTGAAGTCATTGCGAGCATTGATTACAACGATATACGTACAGGCCCCTTATTTAAAACAAACAACCTACCTTTTAATATAAAAATTGCTTCCTTCTGTCATAACTGCACGATGCAATTTCAAGACGAAGAAATAGCGAAAACTGCCCATGGCATGGCACAAAAGGTAGAATTGCAAGATATTCCAGAAGAAAAAGAAAAGGAAGGCAATTTATCAGGTGCAATGATTGTTATCGAAGGTGCCGATAAAAATGTTAATGGCCGCCATCTGTTGATGGAAAGCGTTTCGGAAACTCTTGAAATCCCTCACAAAGAAAACACATACACCGTTAAAATAGGACGCGTACAGATACCCCTTCCGTTTGCAATCAAATTGATCGATTTTAGGCGTGTCGTCTATCCCGGCACAAACAAGCCAAAAGGCTTTGAATCTGATATTATCATCCAAGATAACAGCGTAGAATGGCCAGTCACCATCCGTATGAACGAACCAGCCCGTTATAAAGGCTATACCTTCTATCAATCATCCTTTGTCCAAAGTAAAAACCAAGAAATTACGGTTTTAAACGTCGTAAACAATATTGGTCGCACTTTTCCTTATATTGCGAGCCTCATTATCTTCATAGGGCTCCTTATTCACTCATGTTTAAAACTAAACCAGCATAAAAGGAAGAAAACATGATCCGCCTTCTTCTTTTAATATTTTATTTAAGCATATTCTCACAAGTAAGTTATGCGGACACAACACAAGAAATCAACATCTCCGAATGGTCAACGCTTCCCATCGCACATGAAGGTCGCATTAAACCAATCGATAGTTTCGCACGCCTTCTTTTAAAGAAAATTTCAGGCCGTGAAACAACCAGTAATTTAAGCGCAAGTGAATGGCTCGCAGAAGTTATTTTTAATCCATCGCAGGCTATGGAACGAAAAATTTTCAAAGCATCCCTGCCAGAAGTTTTAAAATTAGAACAACGCAAAAACAAACATTATTCTTACATTGAAATTGCAGTTTCAATTGATAAAAATAAAGAAATAATTTCACAATTAATTGATGCAAAAGAAACCGATTGGACGCCTGACCAACGCGAACTCATGCGTGTTTTTCAAAACTATATTTTGATGACACAAGCACTTAGATCCCTTACGACCATTTTACCATTACCCCTAAAAATTCCTGAGAATATAAAAAATAATGATGGTGAAACCACTAATTATTTAGCTCTAAAAAAATTAGAAAAAACTATCACTGAACGAGTCAAAAAAATTGTTAAACAAAAAGGAACAAATTTAGAAAAATACAGCGAAAAAGAACTCCAAATTGCCGAACTTTCTTTTCAGCTCAAAACAATTGAATCGGGCGGAAAAAACAATGTTTTATTCAAAATATACCCCGAAAATCCGAACAACAACGATGCCAATTGGCTTAGCCCATGGGAAATCATGTTAAATGGGAAAGGATCGCCCCAAAGCGCTAAATTCATAAGAGAATGGCAGGGAATGGCCCTTTCTTACCAACAAAAAGATGGCAAAAAATTCAATACTCTCGTTAAAAAGAATAGAGAGCTAACACAAGGTTACACCTCTACTATAAAAATAGAAAAAATATTCAATTATATTCCATTAAAAAATATGGCAACGGGCATTTATTTTATTCTATTTTTAACCATTATTTTCACCTCTCTTCGTGGTATCGACATATCACAATACACATCCATTATATCAACCCTGTTTAACGTCTCTTTAGCAACTCATTTACTACTCATTATTTCAAGAATCTTTATTTTAAATCGTCCGCCAGTCGGCACACTCTATGAATCTGTTTTATTTGTTTCATTAATTTGCGCGCTTGTAATGTTCATTGTCTCTTTAAAACAAGTAAAAGAGAAAAAACTAACAAGTATTTTCATCGGATCGTTAAGCGCTTTTGCTTTACTATTTATTTCAAACGGCCTTGTCGAAGACAATAAAATGGCAACACTTGCCGCTGTCTTAAATACAAATTTCTGGCTCAGCACCCATGTTATCTTTATCACAATTGGTTATGGTTTTTGTTTAATTGCAGGCATCATGGCACATACGTATCTTTTTCAAATTGTAAAAAATAAAAATAGCAAAAAGGCTCTCCAAGACTTTTTCAAAACAATTCTAACCATTTCTATATTTGCGCTTCTATTTACTGGAATTGGAACAATTCTAGGCGGCATATGGGCCGATCAATCATGGGGACGATTTTGGGGATGGGATCCAAAAGAAAACGGCGCCCTTCTCATTGTTCTTTGGCTCATCTGGCTCCTTCACAGCCGCATTAGTGGGCATTTACATCAATTAGGCTTTATCGTTGGCCTAGCTTTCATCAATATTATCGTGATACTGGCTTGGTTTGGCGTTAATTTGCTTAATGTTGGCCTGCATTCCTACGGTTTTATTGAAGGAATCGCGCTATCCATAGGCGCGTTCTGTTTCTTTGAAATTATTCTTATCTCCACACTCGCAATAAAAGCCCAAAAAATAAATAGAGCGATAAAATGAAGATAAATCTCATACTTCTTCTCATTGTTCTAATGGCTGCTGGAGCGTACGCGTACGGCACAAAAAATACGAATACGCCTATATTTATCAAAGAAACAAAAAAACAGAGTCAAAACGTTGAAGATAGCAACATATTAGAAAACTTTACATATGAACGCCTAAACGGAAAAAAAGCCTATTTATACGATCACAAAGGACGTACGACTTTACTACATTTTTGGGCAACGTGGTGTGCCCCGTGCTTAATCGAATTACCTCAATTGGTTGATTTGGCGACTTTGCAACCCAACATTGACATTTTGGCTATTTCAACAGATCAAAATATTGATCAGATCAGTCGTTTCATTACCAAAACAAGGAAAGTTATCCCTAAAAACTTCATTCTTATCACAGATGCTAAAAACGAAATTGCACAAGATCGCTTTCAAACAGTGCGCCTTCCTGAAACTTTCATTTTAACGCCCGCCCTGTCTATTCATGAAAAAATCATTGGCGCGCATGAGGAGTGGACAAGTCCAACCATGTTAGAAAAATTAAATACGCTATCATATAAACCTGAATAACTCTGTGCATAAAAACAGAATAATCTGTTGAAAAAATTACACCTTTTGCCCTAGACGCTTGCGCGTCATTTTATTACTCCCTACTGTAAAGTTAAGTTTATTAAAGGGTTTCCGTCAAAATGACGCAAAATAAATCAACAAAAATCATAGCGATTATATCACTAATCAGCATCGTAACCCTTACTGGTTGTAGCCGCATGCCTAAACTTTGGGAAAACTCCAACAAATCAAATGCGCCAGCGCCTAAAATGAAATCAGTCATGGCAAACGGCAGCTCGCATAACTCCATGCAATCTGCGCGCGGTTTAAGTACATCCAATTTATTTTCAGAACAAATCAGAAGCGATTCAGGCCGCTTAGATCGTCTAGAAAATTCCGTTCAAGCAATACGCAATGAATTAGATAGTGTACGCCCTTCAATTGATCGGCTGGTCGCCATAGAAGGCGATGTTCAAACACTTATTGGGCAATTAGAAACACTCGCTCAAGGCAACCATACTACTCCCGCGCAGCCCACGACCATCACACCTAAAATGGCTATACCAACCGCTACAAAAGTTAAAAGCGCTCCGCCGGCACCCTCTTCACAAAACAGCAGCGGGACATCTGTTCACAATGTACGTATAGGCGAGCACCCAGGAAAAACGCGTATCGTTTTAGATTTAAACTCTCCTGCCACCTTTAAAGCCGATTTAGACAATAATGAAAATATTTTAAACATTGAGATTGCGAATACTGACTGGACTGCGGCCAAACAGAAATCATTTAGGAACTCTTCTTTTATCTCTTCCTACAGCGTCAAGCCCCTAGAAAATAATCAGGGCTTCTTGATGATTGTGGAGCTTAAAAAAGCTGCGCGCATCGCCTATAAAGATAGCATAAAGGCTCTAAGCGGTAATGGCCGCCGTATTATCATTGATTTGGCAAATTAAATCCATATAAGGATAACCTACAAAATCATATTTTATTTCTCACTGCCTCTGTAAACAGCCTTGTAAGTTAAACAAGAAAAGCATAATCTGCGCTGTTATTGATAGTCAAAAAATGGTGTGTAAAAAATGACGACTAAATCTACAAAAGACTTAATAAATAAAACGAAAAAATTATTAAAAAGCAAAGACAAAAAACTTGCCGAAGCCTTACTTAATGTTTTTCTAAACAAAACACCCAGCGGTGATCTCACGCGCTTAGAGCCTATCAATTTAGCCTATACTATTGATAGCCATATAAAGCTCTCTCAAAAACGTTCAAACAACGATATTGGTATTTCGATTTACACACCCACAGAAAAAAAACAGGGTTGGGATAACCGCCGTACAATCATTGATATTGTTAATGATGACATGGCTTTTTTGGTTGATTCCGTTGTTGCTGAAATTATTCGTCAAAGCTATCAAATCGCAACGTTTGTGCATCCTATCTCTCATGCCACAAAAGATAAAAATGGTAAAATCAATAAGTTTTCAGCCGATAAAACCAAAACCAGCTCTGCCCAATCACATATTCACATCGAATTAAATCGCGTTATCTCAAAAGAACAATGCGAAGAATTAGAGATGGGACTTCGATCTGTTCTAAGTGACACGCGTTACGCCAATGCCGATTGGCTTTCTATTCGTCAAAAATTACAAGATGCTAAAGAAACACTAACAACCGCGCCAAAGCGTTTCCCTAAAAAATATGTAGCTGAATGTCAGGAGTTTTTAGACTATCTCTATGATGATAACTTCACACTTTTAGGTTACCGCGAATACAAAATAAATGACAAAAACAACAAGATAAAAAGTGCAACAGTTAAAAACTCGAGCTTAGGCTTGCTGCGCGATGAAATTAAACCCGTCTACATCAATGAGGCACGTACATCTCTTACTGAATCACAACAAGAAATTCGGGCTTCTCAAGCACCGCTGACAATTTCAAAAGTAAACAAGCTATCAACCGTACACCGTCGTGTTCCTCTTGATGCTATTACAATTAAACAATTTAATAAGCGCGGAAATGTAATTGGCGAAATACTCTTTTTAGGGCTATTCACCTCCGTTACATATTCACGAAGTGTTGAAGATATTCCATATCTTCGCATGAAGGTTGATAACGTTGTCGATAAATCAAAATTCGCGCGCGCTAGTCACAACCATAAAGCGTTAAAACATATTCTAGAAAAATATCCACGTGATGAAATTCTTCAAATGAACGAAGAAGCGCTATACAAACATGCCGCTAGTATTCTTCGCCTTCAAAAACGCCCACAAATTGCGCTTTACACGCGAACAGATCCATTTGGACGCTATATATCATGTTTAGTTTACGTCCCACGTGAAAAATACGACACAAGATTGCGCATAAAATTCACGCGCGTTCTTGAAAGCCATCTGCAAGGAAAATGTACAAACTTTCAAGTTCTGCAAGATGATTCTCCTCTTGCTCGTGTCATCTTCCAAATTGACGTTAATACGCTCAAAAATACACCGCACTTTAAGGAACGTGAATTAGAAAAAGAACTCAGAGCCATCGGTAAATTATGGCCTGATCAACTCCGTCAGCACTTAGAAGAAACAATCAAAGATAGTGATAAAGCTTCCGATTATATTTCTCGCTATAGCAATGCTTTTCCAACTAGCTATCAAGAAAACAATAATATTGCCAATGCAGCCTATGATATTGAAAAAATTGAAAGCGTTTTAAATGGTAACAACCTCAACCTAGATTTATATGAAAATAACAGCGCTGTATGCCTAAAAGTCTATCATACAAACACCCCTCTTACACTTTCAGATGTCCTTCCTATCTTAGAAAATATGGGGTTACGTGTTATCACAGAATCTCCGGCTGAAGTAAAACCAAACGGTTGCAAAGATACCGTTTGGATTCATGATTTTCAGCTAGAAGCCGGCGATAAATCTACTAAAACAAGTGTGTCAAAATCAAAAGAAGCTTTTGAAGCTGCTTTCAAAAAAGCGTGGCAAAAAGAAGTTGAAAATGACAGTCTGAACAAGCTCGCCTTTATGGCACAAATCAGCTGGCGCGATATCATGATCTTGCGTAGTTATGTGCACTATCTACGTCAAACAGGATCTGCTTTCAGCCTTCCTTACATGGAAAGTGCAATTACGACATATCCTGCGATAGCCAAACTAATTGTCTCTCTATTTAAAGAAAAATTTGATCCAAACAAAAAGTCCCGCAAAATCAAAAGCATCATCGAGAAGATCAAGCAGGAATTAGAAGACGTTGATGCGCTCGATCATGATCGTATCATTCACAGCATCATGGGCATTGTTAACGCCTCACTTCGTACAAACTTTTATCAAACAGATGAAAATGGTGAGCCAAAACCTTACCTTTCAATTAAACTAGAGAGCTCAGATATTCCAGAGCTTCCAGAGCCAAAGCCTTTCAAAGAAATTTTTGTGTATTCAGCGCGCGTTGAAGGTGTGCATTTACGCGGCGATAAAATTGCTCGCGGTGGTTTGCGCTGGTCTGACCGTCATGAAGATTTCCGTACAGAAGTCCTTGGCCTTATGAAAGCACAACAAGTTAAAAATGCCGTCATTATTCCAATGGGCGCCAAAGGTGGATTCGTTGTTAAAAACCCGCCGACAGAAGGTGGGCGCGGCGCATTCCTTGAAGAAGGTATCGCTTGTTATAAAACATTCATTCGCGGTCTTTTAGATATTGCCGATAATCGTAAGGGTACAAAGATCATTCGCCCAACTGATGTTGTTTGTTACGATGAAGAAGATCCGTATTTAGTTGTTGCTGCCGATAAAGGAACGGCGACTTTCTCTGATATTGCCAATAGCTTATCCGAAGAATATGGCTTCTGGCTTGGTGATGCCTTTGCCTCTGGTGGATCTGCTGGATATGACCACAAGAAAATGGGAATTACGGCGCGCGGCGCATGGGAATCGGTTAAGCGCCATTTCCGAGAGCTAAACCATGATACACAAAGTGAAGACTTTGACGTTATTGGTGTTGGCGATATGGCAGGAGATGTTTTTGGTAATGGTATGTTGTTATCAGAACATATCCGCTTGATTGGTGCGTTCAACCACCTCCATATCTTTTGCGACCCTGACCCAGATGCAGCCAAGACATTTAAAGAGCGCAAACGCCTCTTTGATAATGTTAAAGGATGGGATTTCTATAATACAAAACTTCTTTCTAAAGGCGGACGTATTTTCTCCAGAAAAGATAAAAAATTAGAGCTTACTACCGAAATCAAAAAACGTTTTGATATCAAAGAGGATACTCTCACACCTAATCAACTCATCCGTTATATGCTCAAAGCCCGTACAGACCTTATGTGGTTTGGTGGTATTGGTACCTACATAAAGGCAAAAAATGAAACGAATGCAGAAGTTGGCGATAAAGGAAATGATGTCCTTCGCATTAACGCCCCAGAAATACGGGCCAAAGTTATTGGTGAAGGAGCAAATCTTGCCATTACACAACAAGCCCGTATTGAATATGCTCAAAATGGTGGCTGTTGTTATGCCGATTACATTGATAATGCGGGTGGAGTAGCATCATCCGATGATGAAGTGAATATTAAAATCCTTCTTGTTGATGTGATGAATAACCCAAAATACAAAATGGATATTAAAAAACGAAACAAGCTTTTAGAATCAATGACAGAAGATGTTTCTCTTCACGTATTACGCGGAAACTATCAACAAGCTCAAGGAATAAGCTTAATGGAACTTCAGGCCGCCGATAGCTTGAATGATCAAATTCGCTTAATTTCGTATCTTGAACAGCACGCTAACTTAAACAGAGAGATTGAGTTCCTCCCTGATGACAAAGAATTACAACAACGCCTTACATCTGGTAAAGGTCTTACAAGGCCCGAACTTAGTGTTCTTCAATCATATGCCAAAATCGCATATACCGCATCGCTTCTAAACAGTGATATTGTATCAACAAAAGCTATGGAAGAACGCCTTATTCGTTACTTCCCGCCAGCCTTACGTCAGAAATACGAGAAAGAAATCTTAGGTCATCGCTTAAAACGCGAAATCATCGCAACAAGCCTTGCTAATGGTATCGTTAATCGTATGGGCCCTGCTTTCATCATGGACAGGATGGATAAATGTGGCGCCAGCGCCGAAGAAGTCGCAAAAGCATACATCATCGTACGTGAAGCCTTTGGTCTCCGCCACATCTGGAATGCTATTGAAGCCCTAGATGGTAAAGTGCCTGCTTCTGTACAGCTTAACGCTTTGCGTGAAACCGCCCGTATGATTGAACGTGCCGTAACATGGTTCTTAACACGCTTTGGTCGTAAGCTTGATATCAATCGTGATATCAAACGCTTCGAAGACGGTATCGACGCAGTTAAAAAACACATGGATAATGTTGTTCCAGCGGGTCTACTGAAAACCATTCAAAACCTAACAGAGAATGGCGTTCAAAATGGACTTCCTGAAGAACTGTCACATGATATTTCCATCATGCCGATCTTAGGATCGGCTTGTGACATCATTCGTATCTCTGTCGATAACAGGTTTGATATTTCACTAACGGCAAGCGTCTATTTTGAGCTTGGCAATCACTTCCATCTTGACTGGATGCGCCAAAAAGCCCGCTACTTGCCTGCTGATAACCAATGGTCAGCTCGCGCACTTGAAGGCCTTGTTGATCAGCTCTATACTTGTCAAGCTAACCTGACGATCCGTATCTTAAAAGATATGCAAAAAGAAATCGCATCAATCCAAAATAATGGTGTTAGCAAAAAACACAAAATCGTTGATGCATGGATTGATTCTCGTGGTGCGCAAGCGAAGCTACTTCAGCCTCTATTTGATGAGTTGAAACGCTCATCTTCACTCGACATGTCGATGATTATTATCGCTGAGCAACGCCTTAGAAACTTATATGGGGGGTAACAAAAGGTCCCAAGACCTCTTCCCAAAGACTATGGGCGCTGATTGCTAATAAAATCAGGAGCCCATAATTTTTATTGGCCTTAAACATATCCAGCGAGTTTTCCGGATCATCCATGTCCCATTCCCTTAATATTTTTAGACCATAAAGCGCGGGCAAAAACAAAAGTGCCAATGACGCATAGCCAGCGCCCGCATACAGCAGTGTAACAACGAGAAGTCCGAAGGACAGACCGTAAAAAAGACTAACCCAAAACGGACTTCGATTTCCAAATAACAAAGCCGTTGATTTTATACCAATCATCTCATCATCTTTTTTATCTTGATGAGCATAAATCGTGTCATAGGCGAGTGTCCAAAAAAAGCATGAGGCGTACAGCAAAAGCGATTCTGCATCGACACGATTAGTTGCTGTCGCAAAACCCATCAGCGCACTAAAATTAAACGTTAGCCCTAAGAAAGCCTGAGGCCACCATGTAATACGCTTCATATATGGATACGAACCAATAAGAAAAAGTGACAAGATACCAAGCCAAATCGCCGTTCCAGACGTTTGTACAAGGATAATAAAACCAATAAATAATACGACAAAAAGCAAGGCTCCTGCCTGAATCATGCTAATTTGACCAGAAGCCAAAGGACGTGTACGTGTGCGTTCCACTTCACCATCAAGTTCTCTATCCCACATATCATTTACAATACAGCCCGCACCACGCATCAATATCGCGCCAATAAGAAATAAAAACATATGGTAATAA
>PANS01000018.1 GCA_002708415.1 Micavibrio sp.
GCTGGCGATGATGTACTTTACGCGTACTCTGAATTAACAACGATGGTGACGCCTATAACTGTATTATCGGAAGACTTTACGGCGGGTGCGGGTACATTCACTTATTCTGATGGTGGTTTTGGCGGAACGGATGGGCCAAATGTTGTAGTAAATGGAAGTTATACAGGGGCAGATGGTGGTATAGCTAATGGCGCTTTAGAAGTGTTTGTAGATGGGAACAACAATAGTGCATTTACGAATGGTTCAGGTTCATGGGATACCAGTATTACACCAGGGCAAAATTTAGAGAATGCTCAAATTACTTTTTCGTATCGTCATTGGCATAGAAATAGCAATGATAATGGTGAAGATTCAGAAGTTTATTTTGAGTTTGATGGAAATATTATCGATGTGTCGGGTGGAAGCAGTTTTATTTCTCAAGCTTTAGGTAGTGGAGGTACAACAGACACAGGATGGGTTACGGTTACAATTGATTTGCCTAATTTGACCGCTAGTTCAACTTATAATTTATCAATTGGTATATTGCATACAGGATCGAATAGGAGCAATGAAGATGCTTATGTTCGCATAGATGATGTGACAATAACAGGTGATGAGATTACATACTCTGAAGAAGATTTAGGTTCATCGAATACGTTAAATGGTGGAAATAATGATGACATTTTGTATGGTAGCGCGGGAGCTGACACGCTTAATGGTGATGCTGGTATAGACACAATTTATTCGGGGTCGGCCGGAGACATTAGTGCGGATATTCAACAGATTTTAACAGATAATGCTGGCGTTGTTTATAATGCCGCAACAAATAGCTTCTATCAATATGTTTCAACGGCGGCGACATATTCCACAGCAAATACAGCAGCAACAAGCGCAACACTCACAGGCTTAACAGCGACAGGGTATATTGCAAATATTACATCACAAATAGAACAAGATTTTGTTTGGAATTTAGGTGGCGGGAATAACTTATGGGGCGGCGCAACGGATGTAACAACTGAAGGGACATGGGTTTGGCAAAATGGTGATGATAATGGTCTTACTTTCTGGACAGGTGGCCCTACTACTTCAGGAGGATCGGCAATAAATAGTCTCTATGCTAATTGGTATGATCCCTCTGAACCATGGGCCGGAAATGCTGCAGCGGACTATTTCATTTTGAATTCGACTTATGGTGGTCAGTGGTGGACAGAAACTAATACGGCTGGTTACACAGGTGGAGCAGGAGCAGATTATGTGATCGAGTGGGATGCATCCGAACTTATAACATCAGTTGATCGTAACACGATTAACGGCGGTGCGGGGGATGATAATCTGTATGGATCTAATAATGGTATGGATTTATTCTTATTTGATAATACGACGAGCACAGATACAATTTACAACTTTGATGTGATTGGTCGTGATCAGATTGATATTAGTAGCATTCTTTCTTATACGGCAAGCACGGATGATTTGACTGACTTTATTCAATTGACAGAGTCGGGTGGCAACACAACGATTGCTGTTGATGCGAATGGTACAACGGGTGGTTCTGCATATACAAATATTGCGATCCTTGACGGTGTCACAGGCCTTGATTTAGATGTTCTGATCGCGGGAGATACTCTAATCGTTTAAGTATTTCAATCTTAAGATAACATATTGACATTACAGGACATTATAAGGTTTTAGACCCTTTTGTGGGTATTTATGCCCCTTTTGTGGGTATATGTATAATTTTCCTTGGTTTTATTTTCCAAAACGTCTATATTTTCCCTATTCATAAGTATTGCTAAGGGGAAAACGCATGCGACAAAAACGCGTTCCAAATAGAGTTCACGTGGTAAGACCACCTCAAGATGACCAACAATCAGGAGGTCATAATATTGAAATTGTGCGGATGCTCGCACAAATCAGCGATAAATTAAAACGAAGTGAAGCCGAACGATATGAACTTTTGGGAGAGTTGCGTGAATATCGTAAGTCCTTAAAAGAGCTGGAAGATTCAGCTGAATTTTCAAAAAAATCAATGGCCTCGCTTGAAAGTAAGATTCAATCACGCGATCAGCGTGAGGCCGATGTTTTTCAACGTCAGGCACGTTTTGAAAAGGCAATTAAAGAGACAGAAGAAAAGCTGGTTAAGTCTGCCGCCTCTCAAGCTCTTTTAGATAAGAAATTAAAAGAAACTTCTGAAAGCCAAATCAGTATTGATCAGCGCCTTGATGAAACTTTGTCTGAACAAACGCGTATGAGCCGTCAGTTGGAATTGACGAGTGAAGATAAATCACGCGCTACTCGCAAAATGGAACGTTTAGAAGAGATCGTTCTTGAAACGCAAGATGCTCTTCGGGCGAAAGCTATGGTTCTGCTTACAGATCAGAGCAATGCTGCACAGGCTGCACTCGCTGCACCAGCTTGGTCAAAGGGTAGCGAAACAGCAAATGATAAAGAAGGAAATTCTTTTTTCTTATCTAATGTTTTGAGCTTTAAGACTTTAGGTGTTGTTTCTATGGTTGTTGCTGCGATGTTGAGTGGTTGGGCTATCAATCAAATGCAACAGCCAGAAGTTCCGCAAATTGCTATCCTTGAAGGCGGTGGTATGGTGCGTTTGAATTTAGATGATAATCGCTGGGAGCCATTGGTAACAAATAATAGCTCTGGTAAATCTGAAGCATTGTCCGATCTTAATCAGCTTGAGGCACAAAAACTTTCAAATAGGTTGCCACAAGAAAATGAGGTGACGGGTACGCCAGCATCAGTAGGTGCAGAGGCCGGTAAAAATGTAATGGATTATAGTGATGAGCAGTTGTTAGAAGCGCTTGAAAAAAATCCAGAACAGCTTGGGGCACAATTAAATGCTCTTGAGCCAGGTGCGAATACAGCAACAAAAAATATTGATTTGAAAGCAGAGCCAACGGTTACTGCGCCAATGAAAAACTTTGAAAAAGTGGCTTTTGCGCAAGATCCAAAGGTCGCCAGTTCTATTGCGCGTTCAAAAGAAAACGCTGCGCTTGCATCACGTATGTCTCCGGATGAGAGCTTGCCAAATGCTGTTCGCGAAATTGAAAAGCAAGCTTTTGATGGTGTTGCAGAAGCGCAACATGATTTAGGCGCTATTTATACTGCCGGTCATGGTGGTGTAAAACAAAATTTTGAGAAGGCGGCTTTTTGGTTTAGAGAGGCTGCAGATAGCGGTATTGCAAATGCGCAATATAATCTTGGCGTACTTCATCACCAAGGGCTTGGTGTAAAACAAGATTTGGATAAAGCTCTTTATTGGTATCGTGAATCAGCGAAACTTCGTCATCCTGAGGCTGAGTATAATTTGGGTATTGCGTTCATTGAAGGCATTGGAACAGAGTATAATGCTGAATTGGCCGCTTCATTTTTTGAGCGTGCTGCAAATAGTGGTATCATGGAGGCGGCCTATAATTTGGGCCTTATCTACGAAAATGGTTTACTTGGAGAAGCTAAACCAGATGAAGCTTTACTTTGGTATAAAATAGCAGCAGATCAAGGCAGTCCAGATGCAAAAACGGCGTTGGTGCAACTCGCAAAAGCCGTTCAGATTGATATGCAAGACGTTGATAAGCTAGTATCGCGTATGCAGGAAATCAATCAGGCCGTAAAAGGGCGTCGTGCAGGCCCATTAGCGCAGGACGCCAAACAAGCTTCGAGTTCGTCAAATGGCGTGAATGCGCAGCAAGCCTTGGTAGCACAGATTCAGGAGTATTTGATGCTAACAAATTACTACCCTGGCCCAGCCGATGGTATTTCTGGACCGCAAACTGTTGATGCTATTCGCGCGTATCAGGTTGAGAAGGGTTTGCCTGCAGATGGTAAACCATCACAAAAATTATTGGCACACATGGTGAGCGGTGCGATTAAAACGCTTAATCGATAATAAACATTTTTTAAGAAATTGTAACGGCCTGTACCCACCACTCTGGGTGCAGGTTTTTTATTATTTCTGCTGCATTTGTAGCATTGTTTTGCGTTTTGAATATTCCAAAGCAAGCAGATCCACTTCCGCTCATGCGAGATAGCGCTATACCATCTTGTTTATTGAGAGCATTTAGTATTTCTTTAATTGCAGGAGTGTTTTTAAGGGCGGCATTTGTGAGATCGTTACGAGTTGTTTTTAAAAAAGAAAGCAATTCTTCCTGATTTGAAATGACATCAGGTATGGAAACGGTATTTGGGGAATATGATTTATTGATTTTAAATATTTTTACGGTTGAACAGTGTGAGTTTGGGTGTACTAAAACTGTGTTCATGCTTGGTAGTTTTGGCGCTTTTTTAATTAGTTCTCCTGCATTTTTAATCTGACAAGTTTCGCTTGCAAAGCACATGGGAACGTCAGCACCGATGGAAAATAGTATCTCTTGAAAGTCTTTGTCAGAAGGATCTATATCCCATAACTGGCAAAGTATACGCGCTAATGCGGCGGCATCGGCTGATCCTCCACCAAGGCCTGCACCAATAGGAATGTTTTTTGTTAAAGTGATGTTAAATGAAGGCGTTTGATGGGCATAATCGGCAATTTTCCAAAGTGTTTTCACTAAAATGTTATCCGATGAGTATTCTAGAGACTGTTCATTTATTGATAAGTCCTTAGCGAAAAGGCCATCAATTGATAAGGAAAGTGTTTTGGAAGTATTTAGTGTTATTTGATCTCCAAAATCTGCAAAAGTGATAAGGGAGTCTAAATTGTGGTATCCGTCCTCACGTTTGTTTGTGACGTGAAGATACAAATTTATTTTTGCAGGTGCATTTTCAATGAATGTTTGAGACATGAATATTTTTTATAAGATTATGTTTGATTTAATCTATAATTTTATTTTCATCAGAAGCAATTTGTTGGTTTTTAATTGTTGCGTCTGTGGTTAACCCATTTTTTATTTTTGTGTCTATTGTGACTTTAAGCTCATCATCATCTGCGTTATTATAGGCGCGTTCCCACTGGAATTTAGCTTCAATAATTCTGCCATTTCTCCAATATACATCGCCTAAATGATCGTTGATGACAGGGTCATAAGGGAGAAGAATAGACGCTCTTTCTAGGTGCGGAACGGCCTGAGAAAAATGCCCTAGTCTATATAAAACCCAGCCCAATGAATCGGCAATGTAGCCATCGTCTGGCTTTAATTTTACTGCTCGCTCAATCATGCTGAGTGATTTATCTAAATTTTTGCCCCGATCTGCCCAGCTGTAACCTAAGTAATTCAATATGTATGGATGATTGGGTTGAAAGGCGAGAGCCTTTAGCAGGTCATCTTCAGCTTGTCCATATTCTTTGCTTTGTTCATATGACATGCCGCGTACATAGAGTAGATGCCAATACTCTTTTGGAATAGGGTCGCCTATTTCTTTGGCAGCCTTGTTATATGCTTCGATAGCATTTTTAAAATCTTCACCGGATCGGTAAATATGACCGATTTGTATAATGGCGTTTATATCACCTTGTTGTTTGTATAATTGTTTTAGCGTGTCGATCGCTTTTTCTGGTTGCTCAAGTTTCTCATATAAATTGGCAGCTTCCATCTGAGAAAGTACATAATATTTGCTTTCAGGTTTTATTTTTAAGAAATTTTTAATAGCGTCTTCTATACGATCATGTCGAGATAAAATATTTCCTAAAATAATGTAAGGTTTGGAATGCCTGTTTGATAAATGCAGAGTCATATTGGCAAAAATGATGGCGCTATCATCACTATAGTCTCGCGCTAAAATTTCAGACATATTTAAAAAAACAAGAGCAGCACCATCTTGAGCGTTTTGAATATCTGGAACGCGAATAAGAGTGTTGATGTTCTCTGTTGGTGGGGTTGTTTCTGTTGGTTCGTTTTTATTGCTTGAATTTTTGTTTAATGCAGCAATTCTTTTGTTTAAATTCAGCGTTCCATAACCGCTTTGTTGAATAAGTGTATATAGTTTCAACGCGTCATCTTTTTTATCTAATGATACGTATAAATCTGCAATTTTAAGAAGGTCCTGCGGGTCGACATCTGCGCTCATCAAGCTTTTTTGGACAAAGTCATCGGCTTTAGTAATATTACCTGTGAGTTGCCCCATTAGAAGAGCATGATAAGCATAAAGAGAGTTTAAGGGTACATCGCTAATATCAAAATTTCCCTGTGCTGCTTTTGCCCATGCTTTTAATATAGGTGTTATAAATCCTCCTATACTTTTCTCTGGAATTTTTTGTAGGGCAATATAGGCATCGCCATAGTTCTCATTTGAAAAATGATCCATGACTAAAAATAGAGAAGCTAAAAAATTATCAGGATCGTTTACTTGTACTTCACGCGCTAAGGCAATGGCGCGATTTGCTTCGCCAGATCCCATCGCTAATATCATCGCTTGTTTTTTAAGAGCAGCATTGGCTTCATCTTTATCAATAATTTTATGTAGATATTCAGATGCAGATTCCCAATCTTTATGACGTTGAGCAAAGTTGGCAGCAAGATATTGTCCTGCAGTTGTTTCTTTGTAATACAAAGGTGCTGGCCCTATAACAGCGAGGTAATCTTCTAATGTTTTTGTTTCTTCTGTCGGATGAAAATATTCTTCCGTTTTTTTATTAGATATAGTGTATCCAAGTGCCAATGCACCCGCACATATAGGAAGAATAAGAAGATGTTTTAAATGTTTCATAATGCTACATGCCTGAATAATTTGGCCCGTCACCGCCTTGTGGCACAGTCCAACAAATATTTTGTGATGGATCTTTTATATCACAAGTTTTGCAATGAACACAGTTTTGTGAGTTTATTTTAAATACCTTAGATCCTGCTTCTTCTACGATTTCGTATACACCAGCAGGGCAGTATCTTTGCGCTGGTTCTGCATAATCAGGCAAGTTTATGTTAATGGGTACGCTATTGTCTTTAAGCTTAAGGTGCGAAGGTTGATCTTCGGCATGATTTGTATTTGATAGCTGTACGCTGGTCAGACGGTCAAATGTAATTACACCATCATGTTTTGGATAATCAATGGGGTTTGATTTGTCAGATTTTTGTAATTGTTCATGATCCGCATGATTTTTAAGGGTGTATGGAAGCATCCAGCCACCGAATGTTTGAAAGGCCGAATGTATGAGGCCAAACCAGAGGCCTTTGTGAAATCCAGGTCGAATGTTGCGCACTTTATAAAGTTCTTTGTAAAGCCAAGAGGCCTCAAAGTTCTTTTGGTAGTCTTTGCACTGCCAACCATTTTTTGGTGTTTCTTCTTTGTGTAGGCAGGAGAAAATCGATTCAGCAGCAATTATTCCCGACTTCATGGCAGCATGGTTGCCTTTGATCTTGGGCACATTTAAAAAGCCTGCACTGTCTCCTGCAAGCGCCCCTCCAGGGAAGGTTAGCTTAGGAAGGGACTGTAATCCGCCCTCAACAAGCGCGCGCGCACCGTATCCAATGCGCTTTCCACCTTTTAATAATGAGGCAATTTTAGGGTGTGTTTTAAAACGCTGCATTTCTTCATAGGGAGATAAATATGGGTTTTGATAATCGAGACCCACAACATATCCAATGGAAATTTTGTTGTTTGCCAAATGATAGAGCCAAGATCCACCGTATGTCATTGTGTCGACGGGCCAACCAATTGTATGTTGGATAGAGCCTTCATTATGTTTGTCTGGTGATATTTCCCAAATTTCTTTAATGCCAAGTCCATATGTTTGAGGATCGGCATGTTCACGCAAATTATATTTTTCTATCGCTTCTTTGGTGAGCGAACCGTGGCAACCTTCTGTTAAAATTGTTTGGCGCGCATGTATTTCTACACCTGGTTCAAACATTTCTGTTCTTTTGCCTTCTTTGTTTAAGCCCATGTCGCCTGTTGCAATGCCTATAACTTCGTTATTTGAATCATATAAAAGCTCTGCGGCAGCAAACCCAGGAAATATTTCGACGCCAAGTTCTTCTGCTTGAGAGGCAAGCCATTTACCTAATTCGCCTAAGCTAATAATGTAATTTCCATGGTTGCCCATTTGTGGTGGTGTGGGCAGCTTGAAAGATCCGTTTTTTGTCAGGAAAACAAAGCTGTCTTTTTTTGCTTCGCAATTTAATGGTGCGCCTTTTTCTTTCCAGTCGGGAATAAGCTCATCTAAAGCACGTGTTTCAAACACGGCGCCTGAAAGAAGATGCGCACCAACCTCTGATCCTTTTTCTAAAATACAGACAGAAACTTCACGGTTTGTTTCTAGTGCGAGCTGTTTGATGCGTATGGCACAAGAAAGGCCAGCAGGGCCGGCGCCAATAATAACAACATCATATTCCATGACTTCACGATCGGATCGAATAGCTTCGGACATTATCTTTAAAAACTCCCGTTTTTCTGTGGTTGTTTAACATTAGTAGTTTACACGAGGTGGGTAAATATTCTCTAATAGTTTTATTAAAAAACAATAAATTAAACATAGAGGTTATGAAAGGGCGGCTATGTCGGATAACGCGCTTTTAAAGGCGACATTGCAATGGTATCTCGATCAAGGAGTAGATGAAATCCTTAGTGATGAGCCTGCAGACCGCACAAAAATGCCTGTTTTAAAGCCTGTTGCAGAGGTTGTAGCTTCTACCACGGCAACAATGTCTGTGAATAGGCAATCATCCAAATCAATGACATCTGCGCCTGAAGTGCAGGAAACAGAGTCTTTTGCCAATATTTCTGCAATGCAAGCCGAGGCGACATCTTTGGCGGCTAATTGTAAGAGTTTAGACGAATTGGCCAAGGCAATAGCTGGATTTGATGGGCTGTCTATCAAGAAAACGGCAGCTAATATGGTTTTTGCCGATGGAAACCCAGATGCAAATGTCATGGTAATTGGTGAAGCGCCAGCATCAGATGATGATCGTCAGGGTAAAGCGTTTATGGGGCCAGCAGGGGCATTGCTTGACCGTATTTTGGCGTCAATAGAGCTTGATCGTAATGCAGAGGCTATAGAGCAGGGGGCATATCTTACGAATATGCTTAATTGGCGTCCACCGGGAAATAGAACGCCATCTCAGGGTGAGATCAATATCTCTTTACCTTTTATTAGGCGGCATATTGAATTGGCATCACCTAAAATTCTTATTTTACTAGGCGGTGGCGTGGGTAAAGCGCTTTTGGATAAAGAACTTAGTATTTCTAAGCTTCGTGGTTCTTTCCATGATTTTAAAGGTATTCCTACGATTGTGACGTACCACCCTAGCTATCTTCTCACAACACCAGCGCAAAAACGTAGCGTTTGGAAGGATGTGTTGATGTTTGATGCGAAACGCGACGAGTTAGGCCTTAAGTAATATCTCTAACATTGTGTCTTTTAGAGCAATATCGCCAACAGCAAGTAAATTTCCATCAGATTCTATTGTTAAAGGATTTCCATTCCAATCGCACATATGTCCGCCTGCACCCTCAATAATTGGTGGCAGAGCGGCGTAGTCATAGGTTTGTGTTTGTGCCTCAATCACGGCGTCTAAGTTGCCATTTGCGAGCAAGCCAAAGGAATAGCAATCTCCGCCCCAAATCATTATATCGCTAGCGCTACGAAGATTTTCAGATAGGTTATATTTTAGGTAATGAGGATCAGTGCTGGCCAATCGAGCGCTGGAGAGTGTCGTACAAGTGCGTGTTTGCACTGGTGTTTCATTATATGTTGTTGGCAATCCTGTTGCGCCAACCCAGCGCTCTTTTAAAATCGGCTGGTCTATTACACCAAGTATAGGGACGCCGTTTTCACAAAGAGCAATCAATGTTCCAAAAAAGGGGCGTCCAGCGATAAAGGATTTGGTACCATCAATAGGATCTAAAACCCAGTCATATTGGTTTTTACTCTCTTGGATGCCGTATTCTTCACCAATAATACCATCATCAGGACGATGCTGAGCGATGATTTCCCTAAGGCGTTTTTCAACAGCTTTATCGGCCATTGTCACAGGGCTTGTGTCATCTTTTGTTTCAATATCAAAAGAGCTACGAAAATAAGGGCTTATAATGCCTCCAGCTTCATCAGCTAAATGGTTTGCTAATTCAATAAAATCTTGCATATTTTCAGTACTTTCGCATTATGCTTATATAAGTATGCCCTACGTGTAAACGCGAGGGTAGCTTCAACCTTAAGGTACAGAAAAGAACATGAAAACAGTAAAAGACATTCGTAGCGAATTTTTAGAGTATTTTGAGAAAAATGGCCACACACAGGTCGCTTCATCGCCGCTTGTGCCGCAAAATGATCCAACATTAATGTTTGTGAACTCTGGCATGGTGCAGTTTAAGAATGTTTTTACTGGCGGAGAGACACGCGATTACACACGCGCCACAACATCGCAAAAATGTGTTCGTGCCGGTGGTAAGCATAATGATCTTGATAATGTTGGCTATACGGCGCGCCATCATACTTTCTTTGAAATGTTGGGAAATTTCTCATTTGGTGATTATTTCAAGGAAGAAGCGATTTCATATGCGTGGGAATTGATCTCTAAAAACTTTGACATGCCGCAAGATAAACTGCTGATTACGGTGCATTCAACCGATGAGGAAGCCGCAGGCCTATGGAAGAAAATCGCGGGATTTTCTGATGATCGTATTATTCGCATTCCAACAGATGATAATTTTTGGCAAATGGGTGATACAGGCCCATGTGGACCATGTTCAGAGATATTTTATGATCAAGGTGAAGAGCTAGCTGGTGGCCCTCCGGGATCGCCTGATGAAGATGGTGATCGCTTCTTAGAATTCTGGAATCTTGTTTTCATGCAATACGAACAAGAACCAGGCGAAGATGGACAGCCTATTCGTCGTCCTCTCCCTAAACCATCGATCGATACGGGTATGGGGCTAGAGCGTATGGCTGCCCTTATGCAGGGTAAGGTGAGTAACTATGATATAGATCTTCTGCGCTCTATTATTGATCATAGTGCAGATCTTACGGGCGTGAGCCCTGATGGTGATCAAGCGGCAAGCCATCGTGTTATTGCCGATCATTTGCGTTGCGCGAGTTTCTTGCTTGCTGATGGTGTTATGCCGTCAAATGAAGGGCGCGGTTATGTTCTACGCCGTATTATGCGCCGCGGGATGCGTCATGCCCATCTATTGGGCGCGAAAGAGCCGCTCATGTATAAATTACTTCCAACATTGGTCGCGAGTATGGGGGAAGCATTCCCAGAATTGAAACGTGCGGAAAGCCTTGTTTCCGAAACACTAAAGAATGAAGAAACACGCTTTAAACAGACGCTAGATCGCGGTCTTAAAATGCTCGACGAAGAAGCCGAGAATGTGCGTGATAATACACTGGCTGGAGATGTTGCTTTTAAACTTTACGATACGTATGGTTTTCCTGTTGATTTGACACAAGATGCGCTTCGTACAAAGGGCATTGATGTTGACATGGATGGTTTTGAAGCCTGTATGGATGAACAAAAAGCCAAGGCGCGCGCCGCATGGTCTGGATCAGGTGATGCGGGGACGGAAAAACTGTGGTTTGAGCTTTTAGATACTATTGAGCCAACAGAATTCCTAGGTTATGAGACCGAAAAAGCTGAAGGTCAGGTTCTTGCTATTGTCAAAGATGGCGCCCTCGTTGATACGTTGAACAAAGGCGATGATGGTATTGTTATCGTGAATCAAACGCCTTTCTACGGTGAATCAGGTGGTCAAGTTGGTGACAATGGTGTTGTGAAATCTGAAAATGGATCGGCAAATGTAACAGACGTGAAGAAGCAACTCGGTAAGCTCTTTACACATTATGTGACTATACAAGAAGGTTCAATTAGTAAAGAGGATAGTCTTGAGATGATCGTAGATCATGATCGCCGTAATGCTATTCGTTCAAATCACTCTGTAACACACCTTCTTCACGAAGCTTTACGTGAAACTTTAGGAGATCATGTAGCGCAAAAAGGCTCATTACAAGATGCGGAGCGTACACGTTTTGATATTTCTCAACCTAATGGTGTGACAGCAGAACAATTAAAGACCGTTGAAGCGCAAGTGAACGCAGAAATTCGTGCAAACACGCCTGTGGTAACGCGCGTGATGCCAATCGAAGAAGCCATGGAATCTGGCGCAATGGCGCTATTTGGTGAAAAATACGATGATGAAGTTCGTGTTGTTTCAATGGGTACAACTTCAGCAGGCGCGAATAAGCCTTATTCTGTTGAACTTTGTGGCGGTACGCATGTGAATCGTACGGGTGATATTGGTTTGTTTAAGATTGTTTCTGAAAGTGCCGTTGCTGCAGGTATTCGCCGTATTGAAGCGTTAACTGGTGCAAACGCTTTGGCGTATTTGGAAGAACAAGAAGCGCGCCTTAACGAAGCGGCGCAAGCAATTAAATCTGCACCAGCGGATCTTGTGAAACGTGTGACGTCTCTTCGTGATGAGAAGAAGGAGCTTGAAAAGACAGTTGTTCAGCTCCGCAAAGAGCTTGCCATGGGCGGTGGTTCCGGTGATGAAGCTAAAGAAATCAATGGTATTAAATTTATTGGTAAGGTTCTTGATGGTTTTCCAACGAAAGATCTTAAAGGTATGGTTGATGAGCTGAAAAAGAAGCTCGAATCTGGTGTTATTGTTCTGGTCGCGACAAATGAAGGTAAAGCATCCATCATTGTTGGTGTAACAAGCGATCTTACAGATAAGCATAACGCCGTTGATCTTGTGAAGCTTGGCGCTGAAGCGCTTGGCGGTTCAGGCGGCGGTGGTCGCCCTGAAATGGCGCAAGCTGGCGGTGCAAATCCCGCCGCAGCGAATGATGCGGTGAGTGTTATTGAAGGGAAATTGGGTTAGTTTTAGCTCTTTGTATTTTTTTGCGCGCTTTTTTGCGAACGTTTAGGTGTAAATAACGACATATTCGATAGAACAGTAATTGTTTTGTTTGCGGCGGTTTTTGCATAATATTCTTTTATTGTCGCTTTAGTTGCCTCTAAAATTGCAGTAGGGGGTAGAGCAGAAAAATCTCCTTTGAGTGATGGGTTCATAAATCTTCCTAAACCCGCATCGGTAAAAACGCGATTATATAGCATTGCTCCAATGGCTGTCATTGCTTCTGCTTTTTCTTTTTCATGGGTAGAAACTCTACTCGCGCTTTTAGGTGTGCCTAGACGGGAAAAATTTTCATGAAGACGTTCTGTTTCTCTTCCTGTATTTAAGAAACGACGTGTAAATTTATCGGTGTCCATTTGGTCTTCATGCTCAATCTTAACTTCTGCAAGTACCTTAAAAGAATCATCGACGCCATAGGGGAAATCCTCATTCGGCTCACACATCCATAAAGATTTATGCCCTCTGAATTTTGTTTTTTTGTGAGGTTCCCAAAAAAGATTTTTTATAGCAAATGTTTCTTCTGATTGCTCAATAGCATCCATAGCTTTTCCGAGAGTATCTAAGCTTTGTTTATTTTTATGAGCGCGCGTTTGTTTTAACGCGACAAACATCACGCCCAAATAGTCTATTATTCTTGAAGGAGGTCTCTCCCATGTTTTAGATTTTCTTTCGGCAGATGTTAATTCTTTAACGCGCGGCCCAACCACGAGAAAATCAAATTGGCCTTTGATCTTGTTTTGTTTTTTATAATCTTTAAGCCAGTCACTAAAATTTTTGTCGCCTTTTTCATATTTTTGGAAATCTTCGTGGCTTACGCGTAAAAAGGTAAATCCATTTTCTTCCATAAAACGTTCAGATTTTTTGATAAGGTCATCTTGCGAATAAGTTGCGATCTCGACAAAATCAGCCGAAACATGGCTTTGAAAAGGCTGGGCTGTAGATGCCCAGTTTCTCTTAGGGTTATAAGCTGCATTTTTTGCTGCTTGTTTTAAATCTGGTGCTTTCTGGTTCATGTTATCAATATATCAAAAATTATGTAAATGAAAAGCTTTTCTTTTATTCTTGCTCTTTTTATCTCCCCTGTTATAACGCATTCACCGTTAAAATTTAGTGAAAATAGAGGGACTAAAATGGCTACTCAACGTACTTTTTCAATACTTAAGCCGGATGCTACACGTCGTAACCTTACAGGCGCAATTAACGCACGTTTCGAAGAAAATGGTCTTCGTATCGTTGCACAAAAACGTATTCACATGACAAAAGACCAAGCAGAAGGTTTTTACGCCGTTCACAAAGATCGCCCATTTTTTGGCGAATTAGTTGAATTTATGATTTCTGAACCAGTTGTTGTTCAGGTTTTAGAAGGTGAAAACGCTGTTCTTAAAAACCGTGAAATCATGGGCGCAACAAACCCAGAAGAAGCAGATGCAGGTACAATTCGTAAGGATTTTGCATTAAGTATCGGTGAGAATTCAGTTCATGGATCAGACTCTGATGAGAATGCTGAGATCGAGATCAAGCACTTTTTCAGCGATGATGAAATCGTAGGATAATTATTTAGAATATAACGAGTGGTTAGCTTTTTAACCACTCATCGGTAGCGGCTCTTGCTTTTGCAAGGGCCGCTGGCATTTGATCCATAAGTTCATTTACTCCATCAAGACTTTCACCTTTACTAATAGCTTCTATCTTTGATGCTAAATCACTGATGTGTATGAGGCCAAAATTACCAGTCATGCCTTTTAATTCATGTGCTCTTGCGGAGGTTTCTGCGGTATTTTTTTCTTCCAGCGCAGTTTTCATAGACGCGGTTATTTCTTCGGATTTTGTGAATACTTCTTCGAGCATTTCAGTAATCTGTTCAACCTCTATATGGCCCTTTAACGCATCCAAAATATCATTGTCGAATGCGGGTGCGTTGTTATCAATAACGGTATCTTTTTTAGGCTCCACTTGTTTTAAAGGCGCGGCTGAGGTTTTTACGCGTCTTGAGGCACGTGGAACAGAAGTTGTTTTTTGTGGTGTTGGCGTTGGTGTTACAGTTTCTGATTTAGGTTCAGGTTTTGATATGTTTTGTGCTGTGTTCTTATCTAGTGTAGGGGGTGTTACATTTTTTGGGGTTACTGGTATTTGATCGCTTTCTTTTTCTTTCTTCTTTTTTGTTATTGCGCTGTCAATGGCCTCATTAAGAAGTTCAGGCTTAATAGGTTTTGCCAATATTTCGTTCATCCCTGCATCTCGGTAGCGATCCGTATCGGACTTTAGAACATTACCTGTGAGTGCGATAACTGGCACGTTTGCAATTTTATCGTTACTACTTTTTCTGATACGTCTTGTTGCTTCATCACCGTTAATACCAGGAAGTTCTATGTCCATTAGAATAAGATCATAATTATTGATATCGAGCTTTGTAATGCAATCTTCTGCTGTTTTTGCGGTGTCTAGTTTATGGGGTGTTTTTTCTAAAAATCCAGTTATTACTTTTAGGTTTATATCGTTGTCATCCACGATCAAAATACGCATTGGTTTTTTGTGATGTTCATAAATTTCTGGACCAGAGCTTGAAGCGGATTCTTCTTCGCTACTTGCGTTTTCCATCTTTAGTGTAAAGAAGAACGTACTTCCTTCGCCTTCATTACTGTTAATATTGATGTTACTGCCCATTGCTTCAACAAGTCCCTTACTAATAGCAAGGCCAAGGCCAGTGCCGCCAAACTTACGGCTTACGCTTTTATCGGCTTGTGAAAAAGCATCAAATATTTTTTGTTGTCCCTCTTTAGAAATTCCAACACCGCTATCTGTAACACCAAGATAAATTTCATGAGGAGCTTTCCCTTTTCCAGCTTTGATTAGCTTGGCAGTAATTGTAACACTGCCTTCTTCTGTGAATTTAATAGCATTTCCTGTCAGATTTAAAAGGATCTGGCGTAAACGTGTTGGATCGCCTTTCACATACTTTGGTAATTTTTCATCAATATTGGTGATGAGCTTTATGCTCTTTTGAGCCGCATGGCCATTCATAAGCGTTGCTACGCCGCGCATGAGTCTATGAAGGTCAAAACCGATATTTTCAATATCCATTTTCCCTTGTTCTACTTTTTCAAAATCAAGGATGTCGTTAAGCAGGGATAACATCGCATCAGAAGATTCTTGTATCGTTTGTGCGTATTCTTTTTGCTTTTTATCAAGGCCGCTATCGGTAAGCATTTTAACCATGCCCATAATACCAGACATTGGCGTGCGGATCTCATGGCTTACAACAGCGAGGAATGCAGATTTTGCTCTGTTGGCATCATCGGCCCGTTCTTTTTCAACAGACATTTCTTCTGCACGTTTTGCTTCACTTTTACGAAGCTCACCTAATACTTTTCTTTCTTGTTCAATCACTTTCATCAGACGTTCTTGCTCGGCAAGTTCTTTTGATTGACGAAATTTATTGACAGATTCATTTTCAACAATTTCTAAAGTTTTGGCATGAGAGACAGTTGTTTCATCGCTACGTGTTTTAATTCTTAAAGCATAAACAAAAAATAGGGCTTGTGGTATTAGTGCATACCAGAAGGCATTAAGTGTTGTTGATAGTGGCGGCATAAGACCAGAAATGGCTGTTACAGAAATGCTTAAACCACAAACTAAGGCAAACCAACCAAGAACAAACGGTATCGTATCTTGTCGATTATATTGAGTTTGAAGAAGAGACAAAATAGGAGTTAATGCGAGAACAAGAAGGCTTGCGGAAAAGTAAAAGATAGCCTTAGTAAGTCCGAGAGATGAAGGCAAAAGAAGCGCGGCGACAGGAAAGGCAATGAGTATTATAAATAAGCCTTTAAATATTATATTGAGAATATCGTTTTCTTCTATTTCGTCCCACAATGTTTTGACTATTATTAGTCCTGACATAGCTAAAATACTGAGAATTGCAGGGATAACTAAACCAGATAAAAAAGGAATAAAGAAAAAGAGCTGCGTTTCTAACAGAACGCTTGAGCAAAGGATCATATAGTAAGCGGCGAAGAAGGGGTATGCTGGTGAAGATTGTGAAATGCACATGGACAGGAAGAAAAACACCATGCCAATAAGCCCAAAAAGAATATAGGTTTGTAGGTCTTTTCTGCTTTCAATAATTCTGGCTTTTGCTTCTGTTGAAACAAGCTTGAGTGGAATTGTTGTTGGAATACCAGCTTGACCAGAAACTCCTAAAACAATAATAGATCGTTTGTTGAAAGGAAGGACAAGAGGAATAAAGTTACTTTCCTGTTTGTTAGAAATAGTTTCTTTATATAGAACATCACCATCAAAATTTGTGACAAAAATATCAATATTTTTCAGCAAGCCAAATCGACCGCTGAAATAATGTCCAAAGTCTATGTGCCAGTGATCTTGATTGGATTTGTTATTCACCTCAAAAGAAACCCAAAGTTCTTCACCTTTATAACCTAAAGGAATGATGCTGCCGCGTGTACTATTATTGTTGAAATGACTTGCCGCCTCCAATTGATGTGTTCTCAAAACTAGAGAGACGTTACTTTCGGATATCTTGTTGTTATGTTTTTTTAAGTAGGGAGAAATAAATTGTTCTTGAAAGTTGTTGGTAAGAATAAGTGCTGCTGGGCGACTTTCTTGTGCATACGCCGCCATATTTGAAATACTTGTAAGGGTGATCGCAAATAGGAAGAGTAATAAACAGTGCGTTATGAGTGCTTTTACTTTTAATGGAAAAATCAAACGAACGTCTTTCTTATAATTATCTCTTTATTATAGAGGAATACGCAGTTAGAGGACAAATTAGAGAAGGGTTAGTGCAAGCAAGACTAGAAAGATGCAAGTTACAATAACGCCAATTTTAGCAAATTTCGTGAAACCAGTCCAAACGGCTTGGGCATCATCTAATTCTTTTTTCGTTACTTCTGGCGGGGCAGTATGTTCCATAATAGTTCTCGCTTAACATCCTAATAAATCTATATTGTCTATATGAACGGCAGGATTGCCATTTGAGGCTTTAATATAGCCTATTTTCATGACAGTTTCACCCTCGGAGGTTAATTTTTCGCTAATAACGTCCGCATTTTCTTTGTTAACGATTATGACCATTCCGATCCCGCAGTTCAAAGTCACGGCCATGTCTTCTGGGGCGATGCTTCCTTTATCGGCAAGCCATTGGAAAACGGGCGGTAAACACCAGTTTTGGGCGTTTAACTGTGCATCTGTTCCTTCTGGTAGGATACGTGGAATATTTTCAATAAGGCCACCACCTGTGATGTTGGCAATACCCTTAATAAGTGGCGTGCCGTGCTCGTCTTTCAGTTTGATCGCTGAAAGAACAGACTTAACATACAGTTTTGTTGGCGTAAGAAGCGCTTGTCCCATTGTTTTGCTCTCATCAAATGGAGCGGGGCTGTCATAGCTGTAACCTTGTGTTGTCTCAACAATTTTACGTACCAGCGAGAAGCCATTTGAATGAAGGCCGCTTGCTGCAAGGCCAAGAATGACATCGCCTTCACTAATATTTGCGCCTGTGAGTTGCTCTCCGCGTTCAACGGCGCCAACGGTAAAGCCCGCAAGGTCATAATCACCATCAGCGTACATGCCGGGCATTTCAGCCGTTTCGCCGCCAATAAGAGCGCAGCCAGAGTCTTTACATCCCTTAGCGATACCGCCGACGATAGCTGCCGCAGCATCAACATCAAGCTTTCCACAGGCAAAGTAATCGAGGAAAAATAAAGGTTCTGCGCCCTGAACGATGAGGTCATTAACACACATAGCAACAAGATCAATACCTACTGTATCGTGAATGCCTGTATCTATTGCAATTTTAATCTTTGTACCAACGCCATCTGTTGCAGATACGAGAATAGGATCGCTATAGCCAGCTTCTTTTGGATCAAAAAATGCGCCAAAACCGCCTATACCGCTCATGACACCACTTCTCATTGTTGCTTTTACAGCAGGTTTAATGCGTTCAACGAGTTCCGCTCCTGCATCTATATCCACACCAGCATCTTTATAAGCACTTTGTTTCATTGTTCTTTTGCGCGTCTTTCGTTATAAAAAGGTCACAATTCACACATATATAAGTAAATAATGACATTATTCATGGGCAATAATTTATATACGCATCCTTATAAGCACTTGAGAGGCGCTCGTACAGTATTTTGTGCGCTTGTTTGTGTTGTTTTGTGCATAGCCTTGGTTGCGCCGAAGCAAGCTTTAGCTGATTTATATACGGTTGAGGGTGTTGAGGTTGATGTAACGGCTAAGAATGCGTTGGAAGCACGGGAAAAAGCCTTTAAGGAGGCGCAAGTGAAGGCTTATAAAATGCTTTCAGAGCGCTTGGTCAATAGTGGTGAGCAGGATGCTGTGAAAGAGTTAGATACAGAATCTATTTCTTATATGGTGCAGGATTTTGAAGTAACAAAAGAGCAGCTTTCTGCAAAGCGTTATAAAGGAACTTATACGATCCGTTTTCGTCCAGATTCTTTTCGGCAACAAGTTATTCAGCAGGGGCAAAGCTATTCAGATATTCCTCGCGGCGCTGTATTGGTCCTGCCTTTTTATCAAACAGGCTCAAATACAATTTTATGGGACAATACCAACCCATTTTTAAGTGCGTGGTCTAGATCGCGTGAGATTAACGGGCAAATAGCATCAACGGTAGTGCCTATTGGAGATATTGAAGATGTATCGCAAATTAATGAATTTTCTCCTTTAAACTATGACCCTGTGAAATTAGAGCGTATGCGCGATCGTTATGGTGCAAATGAAGTGAGTATTATTCTTGCATCGCCAGAAGTTAGTATAACAGGAATTAGTAATGTCCGGCTTTCTCTTTATCATGCAAAAATTCGTGGTCCTGAATTTTCAGGGCAGATGATTGTGCAGGGTCAAGCAGGAGAAACCAGCGCGCAGCTTTATGATCGCGTTGTATCTAAAATAAAACAGCGATATAAATCTGATTGGAAGCAAGAAACATCTGTTGCTTCTATGGATACGCAGAGTTTTCAGGCGGTTATGAATTTTACATCCGTTCGCGAATGGATTGATGCGAAGCAAAAATTAGAGCGTGTTCCGGGAATGGCATCGGTGATTGTTAATCGCTTAACGCCGCGTGAAGCGAGTATGTCTCTTAATTATCATGGAGATGCTCAGCGTTTAAATACGGCACTTGGGCGTTCTGGCTTGATGCTAGGGCAGGCTGGAAATGGTTATCAACCTGTCTATCGTATTTTACGTGCTATGCCACAATATCAGCAGCCAGCACCGCAAGTTAACGCGCCGAATAATCAAACGCCATATAACAATCCGTATAATCGGTCATACTATCAATAAAGGGGAAGATTGATGAATCAGCAAATGACAAGGCCACAAATGCACCTTTTGTTTTGGGGCGCTACTGCGTTACTCTTTTTAAGTTTCGTTTGGATTTTTAAGGGGGTGCTGACGCCATTTGTTTTAGGGATAGCGATTGCTTATCTTTTGAACCCTGTTGTTAATGCTCTTGTGAAAATAAAATTGCCGCGCCTTATTGCGGTATCTATTATTCTCTTATCGTTTTTTATGTTTGTTCTTGCTGTTACTATTCTGGCGGCGCCGCCATTGGCGCGCGAGGCGGCAGCTCTCGCAGAAAGTATTCCAGGGTATGTGGATCAATTGGTTGAATATGCAACACCTTATTTAACCAAGGCGCAGGAGCAGTTTGGTGGTGATTATATTGAAAAAACCAAGGCTTTGTTACAATCCAATGCAGGTAAAATTATTCAAATAACGGCTGGCTTAGCTAGTGGTTTGGCCAATGGTGGGCAGGCAGTTGTTGGTTTTTTTGCAACGCTTTTTTTAACGCCGTTGGTTGCTTTTATGTTGATGATTGAATGGCCGCGTATTGTAAGCTGGGTCAATGATCTTATTCCACGCAAGAATGAAAAAATTGTTACAGGATTACTGGCAGATATGAATGCAAAGGTTGCAGGGTTTGTTCGTGGTCAAATTACAGTCGCTTTTTTCCTTGGGGCGATCTATGCGATTGCGCTCAGTATTGCAGGACTTAATTACGGATTTTTAATCGGTATTGCTGCTGGATTTTTATCAATTATTCCAATGGTAGGCTCAACACTCGGTCTATTAGTTAGTGTTGTTGTTGCATGGTTCCAGATGGGCACAATTGAATTTGTGGGTATTGTTGCCGCGATCTTTGTTGTTGGCCAAATTGTTGAAGGAAATATCCTAACGCCGAAACTTGTTGGCGATAGTGTTGGCCTTCATGCTCTTTGGGTTTTATTTGCCTTGATGGCTGGGGCGAGTGTTCTTGGAATTTTAGGAATGCTTTTGGCGGTGCCCGTGGCAGCCGTTATAGGCGTGTTGCTCAGTTTTGCAATCTTGCAATATAAGAACAGTTCGCTTTATGCTGTGGCAGCACCTAAAAAGATGCCAACGAAGAAGAAAGCTATTAAGAAAGTAGCAAAGAAAACCATTAAAAAATCTATAAAAAAGAAGACAACTAAATAATGTCTAACGCTTTAGAACAAATTCCGCTTGATCTTGGAAACCGCACGGCACTGGAACGACAAGATTTCCTTGTCGCGCCATGCAATGAAGATGCTGTTGCGTGGATTGATTTATGGCCGGAATGGCCTGCGCCGTGTCTTGTTCTGTATGGCCCAGTGGCGAGCGGAAAAACGCATTTAGGGGCCGTTTGGGCGGCGCAATCTTCTGCCGTTTGTGTAAAAGCGTCGCATATCAATGAAGATTTTATTCGTGAAATTGCAGGGATGAACCACCACGTTATTATTGAGGACGGCGATAGTCTAATCGGTAATCTTGATGGTGAAAAAGGTTTGTTTCATCTTTATAATATTTTTAAAGAAGAGGGGCGAAGCATTATGCTGACGTTACTCGAGCCGCCCGTGCGCCGTACGTTTGCTTTGCCTGACTTAGCATCACGCTTACGCGCTACGCCATCGGTTGCAATTCGTGAACCTGATGAACAACTTTTAACGGCAGTTCTTGTTAAACTTTTTAACGACAAGCAAATTCGCGTCGGTGCGGAAGTTTTGAATTATATATTGCCGCGTATTGAACGTTCGTTCGAGGCAGTGCGTGATTTGGTTAATGAGGCGGATCGTCAGGCGATGGCACAACAACGTAAAATTTCTATACCGCTTATGCGTGATATTCTTAATCAGGAATAATTAAATCGAGCAGTGTATTGTTTTGCGGTTGGATGTCTCTCCAATTTTCAATGTCGCAGTCAAAAATACTTAATGTTGCGGGATTGTAAAAAATGTTTAGCTTTTCAAGTTTCACCTTATCACCTTTATCAGCAAGAGAGCGGGCAAGCATATGAATGCCTGGATTGTGCGCGATAACGAGTAAGTTTTCTGAACCGCAAGTCTGGATAGCATTTAATATATCTCCAACTGGTGCGTTATAGAGATGGTCTTGATATTCGATTGTTCCTAAATTTCCGCTTGCATCTTTAATGGCTTGTGCCGTCATTTGTGTGCGCGTTGCTGAAGAGCA
>PANS01000019.1 GCA_002708415.1 Micavibrio sp.
TGATGAAAACTTAAATGCTAAAGTGCGTGAGCATTCTTTGGCGAAAGTGCCAGTGCTTTTTGTTGTTGGTGGGCGTGAAGAAGAGAACCAAACGGTTGCTATTCGTCGTCTTGGATCAAAGGCTCAGAACGTTGTAGCGCTCGATGAAGCTGTTTCTAATCTTGCAGAAGAGGCAAAAGCGCCTTATTAACAGAAATTTAGGCAAAAAACCTTGCAAAACGGGCTGTTGCGCCGTATTAAGAAGTTATTCATCACTATGAAATATAGTATAAAAGAAGTTTAATTATAAAAGGAGACACACGTCATCGCTAAACCACCTTTCCGCCCATCAAGAAAAGATAATGGGCCTCGTATTAATCACAATATTGTTGCAGATGAAATAAGAGTCGTTGGAGCCGAAGGCGAAATGCTGGGCGTTATGAGTGTTGGACAAGGTATTGCCGCTGCCGAAGAGGCTGGTCTTGATTTAGTTGAAGTGTCACCAAATGCTAAACCACCAGTTTGCAAAGTTCTTGATTTTGGTAAGTATAAATATGAGCAGCAGAAGAAAGCTTCTGAAGCCCGTAAAAAGCAAAAGACTGTCGATGTAAAAGAAGTCAAAATGCGTCCGAATATTGAGGATCATGATTATGGGGTTAAGCTTAGAAATGCGCAGCGTTTTATTAAAGCTGAAAATAAAGTAAAAGTAACTTTACGCTTTCGTGGCCGTGAAATGGCGCATAAAGACATCGCCGCCGATCTTCTTAAACGCTTTGTCGATGATCTTTCGGACATAGCTAAAGTTGATTTGGAACCAAAAATGGAAGGGCGCCAAATGATTATGGTTCTTTCTCCGGATCAAGCAGCTGCAGATGCTCTTAAAAAAGAGGAAAAGCTTGCGGCAAAAAAAGCAGCAAAAGAAGAAAAATTAACGGCTGCCGCTGAAGTGGAAGCGGTTGAAGAAGCGCCTAAAGAAGAAGCTAGCTAGGAACCAGCAGATCGGGCATAATTAACGTATGTCTAATGCTTCACAATCCCAAGAATATTTAGAAACCTATTATCGTGACACTTTGCATCATGATAATAAGCGCGCATCTTTAAAAGGCGATATTCAAACAGATATATGCGTTATTGGCGGGGGTTTAGCTGGCCTTTCGACAGCTATTGGCCTTACTGAAAAGAATAAAGACGTTACGCTGATTGAGGCTAATCGTATTGGTTGGGGGGCTTCTGGCCGCAATGGCGGTTTTGTCGCGAAAGGCTTTGCAGCGGGTTATCGCCCTTTGGTTAAAAAAGTCGGTTTAGAGCATACAAAAGCGCTCCATAAACTGGCCAATCATGGCCGTGCGCAAATTAAAGAACGTATTAAAAAATATAACATAAATTGTGGCCCGATTATTGATGGCGTTCTTGGTGTTTCATGGAATAACCACCCTGAAACCGTACGTGAATATGTTGATTGGATGCGTGAAAGCTTTAATGCACCATTAGAGTTTTGGGAAAAAGAAAAAATTCGTGATTTATGTAAGACGGAACAATATTTCGATGGTTTTTATTCTCCAGAAGATTATCAATTCCATCCGCTTAATTATGTGCATGGGCTAGCAAAAGAAATTGAAGAACAAGGCGGCAAAATTTTTGAAAGCACGCGCGCAATTAAAATTCATGAAAAAGGTAGCGGTTATAAAGTTGAAACGCCGCAAGGAACAATCAAATGTAATCAAGTTGTTCTTTGTTGCTCGATCTATGTTGATGATCTCAATAAAAAATTAAAGTATGCCGCTTTTCCCGTTTACACTTATGTGATGGTCACAAAGCCAATTGATCCAGATATTTTGGATCAGGCGCTTAATACAAATTATTCCATTTTTGATAATAGATACGCGCAGGATTATTATCGCCGTCTGCCTGATAATCGAATTTTATGGGGTGGTCGTGTGAGCGTTTCAGGCGTTCCTGAGAACCTTGCAAAAATCATGCTCAAAGACCTATTAAAAGTTTATCCGCAGCTTGAGGGGGCTGTAGAGGCTGAATATGCATGGGGTGGAGAGCTTTGCTACGCGCCGCATAAAATGCCGCAAATCGGTGAACTTAAACCTGGTTATTGGTATAATACCTGCTTTGGTGGACATGGCCTCGTGCCAACGGCAGTGGGCGGTGATGTTGTTTCAAGCGCTATTGCAGAAGGAGATGAGCGTTACAAATTGTTTGAGCCATTTAGTAAGCTTAATTTTGCTGGCGGTCCTTTATCACCTTATGTAGCGCAAAGTGTTTATTATCTTTGGCGCGCGCGTGATCTTTTAATTTCTCTTAACAAGTAATAAAATAATAATAAAAAAGGCCGCTGATTAAAGCGACCTTTTGTCATTTTATAGAGGAGTTTTTATTAAAGAACGCTTTCTACCCATTCGCTGAGCTGAGATTTTGACATACCGCCAACTTTTGTTTCAACTGGCTCTCCATCTTTAAAGACGATCAGTGTTGGAATACCGCGTACGCCGTATTTTGTTGGCGCATTTGGATTGTCATCAATATTTACTTTAACAACTTTCATTTTTCCTGCGACTTCTTCGGCAACTTCGTCAACGATAGGCGAGAGTGCTTTGCAAGGTCCGCACCATTCTGCCCAAAAATCGACCATAACGGGTCCATCGGCTTTTAAAACTTCATTGTCAAAATCTGCATCAGAAACTTGTACACTCGTCATAATCTTATCCTTAAAAGTTAGTGTTCTTAAAACTCAATTCGTTCACATCCATGATTGGTTACATAGAATAACGGATTCTTGGCGTGCTTCCAAGCGAACGATTCAAATATTTTTATAAGTCTGTTAAGGGCATCAGGCGCGGGCCGTCCGTCCATAGTAGGGCAGTTTTTATTTCTCTATCGGGGTAAATTTGGCATAAAGCATCCGCATAGGCTCGCATTTGCTTTTTGTAGATTTGAGGTACGTCCTTTTCTAAGTGCGGCGGAGGGCGGTTGGTCTTAAAATCAATGATCAGAATTTCTGTATCTGTAACCAAAAGGCGGTCAATTTGACCGGAAATTAAGGTTTGATCATCTAAAAGCCCTGTAATCGGCACTTCAGCCATAGAGTCTTTGCCGAAAATAGGAGCGAATTCATAATCATTTAAGATAGAGAGTGTTTCATCAATAATACTGTCTTTTATTTTCTTACTTAAATCACCGGCTGTTTTGTTGAGGTAATTTTCTGCACTTGCTTGCCAATTCTCTTGCGTAATATCAGGAAGTGTTTGTAAAAGCATGTGTGTTAAATTACCACGGCGGAAACGATAATTGTCATCACCTTTTAAGGGCGACATAGCAGGCATTTCATTTCCCGAAGGTCTTGACGGAACAAGAGGGCGTGGCGGCATGGGTTCACTTGGCATATTTTGATGAAGCCATTTAGGGGTGTCATGTGTTTTTATTTGCGTTGATGTTGTTCTTTGTTTTTCTTTATCTGGGGCATCGCTTTTTGTGCAGCTATAGCGAAGTACATCATTGTTTAAAGTTTCCACACCATTTAAGCGTTTAAATGCATCTTGAATATAGAAATACCAACTTTCATCATTAGGAGATTTTTTACCAGAGCATCCACCAATATAAAGCCTGTTTTCTGCACGCGTCATTGCAACATAAAGCAGGCGTTTATATTCTTGTTCCAACCCCTCTTTTACTTTCTCTTGTGCCTTTAAATACAATTCTGGTGCCTCTTGTTTTCGCGTTGAAAATAAAGGTAACATTTGATTTGATCGGTTTGGCCAAAGGATTTTATCGATTTTTCCAGCTGATTGACGAATCGTATCAGGCATAATAACAATAGGAGATTGTAAGCCTTTTGAACCATGTACAGTCATGATACGAACAGAATTTCCCGTTTCTTCCATTTCACGTTTAATACTGCTTGATGTGTTTCTATGGTGATATAAAAAATCATGAAGTGATGTGCTGTGTTCTTGTTCAAAAGATAGAGCGCTATTTAAAAATTCATTAAGAGGATCAACGATTTCTTCACCAAGACGTTTTTTAAAAGCGCTTAATCCGCTGATATTAGTAGCAGGACAGGGCGTTTGTAAAATGAGGGAAAAGAAAGAAAAGGCAGATTCACGGTGCGCAAAATAAATAAGTTCTTCTAACCATTTTATAAGATCAATATGGTTTGTCTCTTTTAGAGAGGACCATAATGTTCCAGATCTATTGAGCGCGATAGTTTCTAGATCTTCATCATTCCATCCAATAAGAGGAGATTTTAAAAGGCAGGCGAGCGTTAAATCATCATCAGGAAGTAATCCAAAGGAGGCTGCAGCACATAAATCTTGAACAATAAGTTGATCATTTAAGACCATACGATCTACGCCACTTACAGGGATATTTCGAGTTTTTAGGGCGCGCACAAGCTGGTCAACAAACGGTGTTCTTGTGCGCATTAAAATCATAATGTCGCCAGCATGGATAGGACGGTTATGTGATTCTAATGTTTCTTTATTGTCTATCCAACTTTTAACAGTTTCACCAATATGATCGGCAAGCTGCGCCGCGCCAGATTGCGATTCTTTGAGCTCTATTGGCGGCGCCCAATAATTAATATTATCCTGTTTTTCAGTTTTGAATAATGGCCATAATTCTACAAATCCTGGTTGCCCATTTCTAAATGCTTTATGTTCTGTAGCATGATTTGATTTAATATTGTGTAGTGGCAATGTTTTAAAAACACTATCGACGCATTCTAAAATGCTGCGTACTGTCCTAAAAGATATATTGATATCAACAGGATCGAACTTCTTTTGTGCTAGATCAATTTTTTCTTTAAACCAGTTTTTTATTTCTATGAATTTTTCTGGTGATGCGCGCTGAAAACTAAAAATGGATTGTTTTTCATCACCAACAACAAAAATTGTTCGTGTTGTATTTTGCGCGCCTTCGCCATCAAAGAAGTCATCACATAACGATTGAATAATTTCCCATTGCTCAGGGTTGGTATCTTGCGCTTCATCAACAAGGATATGATCAATTCCCTGATCGAGCTTAAACCTTACCCACGGCGCCATATCACCCGTTTCTAGGCCTAATGAACGTCCTTTTAATAGATCGACTGTTTTAAGTATGAGGTCATCAAAATCGAGAGCAGATTCTTTTTCTTTTAAAAGGCTATAAAGAGAGAATAATTCTTCAGCGATAATGAATACATCACGTGTTAATGTTGCGCATTTTAGAGATTTTAATTGTTCTTCAAATGATAAAATACGCAGAGCTTCGGCTTGTAAAATTTTTTCAACATGAATATTATTTTCTATAATTTTTTTCGAAGCAATATTTTTTCGTGGTATGTTTTCAGTAGTTAAAAACACTTTTTTATAATTTATGAATGTATTTTTTTGATTATCATTTTCAAGCCAATTTTTTATATCTTGTGCGCGCCCTTGATCTGTTTTTGTTTTTGATTCAGAAAGAATACCTATTGCTTTATATAAGTGTTGTTTTGGAACATCGTTAAAAAAATTATCGAATAAATCATTTATAGTTATATCTGGTTGAATATTCAGCAGTTTACATAAGCGCGTGTATAGACCATCAATTCCAAAATTATCTTTTAAGGTTCGCTGTAATTGAGCGCGTTCGTTCATGATTTGTGAAAACAGATCAGAGAATTGTTCTTCATTTTGTTCTTCAGTGAGGTGAGAAATTGCATTAGATAGAGGCGATCCTTTATCTGATTTTGCTTTTTGTATGAGTTGTTGCTGAGCTTTACTAAGCAGTTCTAGAGCTTGAAGTTCTTCTAATGCCTTGTTTTGCGGCGATAATCCAGCCTCTAAGGGGAAGCGACTTAAAACCGATGTACAAAAAGAGTGAATTGTCATGATAGGCAAGCCACCTTGTGCATCAATGACTTTTGCAAATAAGCGCCGCGCGGAATCTTTGTCATTTTGTGTTGGCTTACGCTCCAATAATGACGTGAGATTTTTCTCCAATTTATCTTCGTTTAATGTTGCCCAAGAACTCAATGTTTTTTGAATACGCAATTCCATTTCACTGGCAGCAGCCTTTGTAAAAGTGAGCGCTAAAATTTTATGCGGCTCCGTTCCTTTTGAATCATCATTTTGTGGCAATAGAAGGCGTAAAATTCTGTCCGTTAGAACTTTTGTTTTTCCTGAACCAGCTGACGCACCTACCCATGATGAATTATTAGGGTTTGATGCGCGACCCTGTAAAACATTTGGATCAATATCACGCGATGTATCAGTATTTTGAACATGAGGATTTCTTTGTATCATTATAGAATCTCTCCTTGCACATCATCACCAAGTGCAGCCCATTCTTTTACACGAGATAAATGTTCATAATCATTAAAGCGCGGGGCATTATCTAAATTAGGAATCGCGTAATAGGGCGTATCATTATTTTGGAAGATAGACACAAGTTCTTTAATACCAATTTCGGCATTTTCAATTGCTTGTGAGACATCATTTTCTTTGTGAAGAGCGGTTGTTTTTCCAGCAGGATTTGCGCCATTTAATAACCAATAGCTAAGGTTTACGGCTCTTTCGTCGTTAATTCCAGCTTTGCCAAAACCATTTTCAGATAAAATATAGCCTTCTAAAGAAAGCTGCGGGTATTGGCCGGAAATCATTCCTTTTCCTGAAAAACTGCCGCCGGTTTTATAATCGATAATGGCATAATTACCATCATGAAATTTATCAATTCTGTCGGCACGCCCAGATAGTGTGAAGGTAGTGCCGCCATTTTTTATTTCAATAGACCCTTTTTCTTCGAATACATAAGGCGTCGCTTTATCTCTCCATGATTTTTCATGATTTATGTACCATTCGCCAATCTTATAAATTTTTGAAAACCAAAATTCTTTGATATTTTCATCACCTTGAATTTCAAATTCTTCCTTTGCAATTGTAATGAATTGATCAAAGGCATTATTAGGAATGTCTGTTTTATTATTTTTATTAAAACGTTCTAAAATTGTGTGGAGTAAATTTCCTTTTTCAATTGCACTCCATTCTTTTTCTAGAGGTTCTAATGTTTTCAGGTTAAGAACATATTTTGCGTAGATTGAATATGGATCTTTTAGCCATGTATCAATGGCAGTGACAGATAATTTATTCGGGCGAACAGAAAGGTCAGGAGTAGGAGCAGGGCGTTTGATCGGCTCTACTTTATCCGTTTTATCTAAATGTTCCAGATAATGTAAAAACTCGGTTTTTCTAATGATATCGCCTGACAGTCCGTAGGCTTTTAGAAGTGTATCAATACGCTGTAACCACCGTGAAGGAACGGTTGGTGAGCTATCAACGCGCTTTGATCTTGTTAAAAACACCTCTTTTTTACAAAAACCATGAACAAAGTCATTGGCGGATAAGCCTATACCGCGCTCCAATGGCGGAAGACCAAAATCTTGACGCATAGGACGTGACATCCATGGGTCAAATCCACTATCTTCTGGCCATGTACCTTCATTAAGACTAGCGAGAATAACGCGATCTGCATGGATAAGGCGGGCCTCTAGCTGACCTAAAATAATTAACCGTGGATGCGTTCCGTATTTAGGTCGTACTGATTTTTGGCTCATGAGTTGTGCCAAAATGGACAAGTAATCATGCCCGTTTATTTTGGGAAATAGTGAACTTTCTTCTAAAAGTTCAGATAAGAATTTAGCAGCTTCTTCTCCTTCATCGCCCTGCCAAAGAAGTTCTTGTGTTGAAAAATTTTCAATAAATTTTATATGTTCTTTTAAAAATTTTGAAAAATAATGCGTGTTGTTGTCTTCGAATAAAGAGAGAAGTTCTTCAAATTTAGGTTTTAGATCATGAAGAAGGTCGAGCGTGATTGGATTTGGATCACTTTGATATTTATCTGTAAGAACATCGTTATATTTTTTAATTAACCCATCGAAATTGGCTTCAGGTTTTAAGCCGCGCAGTACCTGTTTGTCGAGCAACCTGACAGCTTTTCGAAAGTCTTTAAATTTTCCGCCTGTATTAAAGGGATGCTTTAAAAATGATAGTAAAGTGATCGGTGAAACGTGACTTAGGCACACCTTGCCACTTTGGAGGATAAAGCTCCCAATAGCACTTTGGATAAGGCTTTTACCAGCCGAATCGTCAACGATTATATCCCAACGCTTGCAGGCCTTTGTGATGCGCTTGGCAAGCGTTCTGTCGGGGGTGATGACGGCTGTTATCTTTTCTTTATGCTCTAAGGATTCGCGCATGATGAGGCTGATTAACGTTGCCTCTTCTTGTAGTGTGTTGCATTCATAAAGGTGAGTGTTACAAAGTGCATGACCAATATTATCGGTATTTTTTTTGGTTGGATTTATGCTTTGCCATGAATCTGTATTATCTGCTGGTGTTAGAGCGTTTGAAATAAATTCTTCTTTTTCATTATTGCGATGTGCATCATTATCAGGCCACGTTTTAATATCTGATCGCTCTAACTCTAATGCATTTAAAAGATTTTTTAATGTGCTTTGTGGATGCGATTCATCAATATTACTCCAAGCGTTATCATCTATATGAGGATCTAATCCTGGTAGAACAATACGTCCTTGTGGCAGCGTTAAAATAGTTTTTAAAAGCTTCGTAGTTGAGGGGATGGATCCCGTTGTCCCTGCTGCAATCACGGTATATTGCGGTGGAGTGTTTACCCAATGCTCATTTAATTTATTTAATAGCCGATTACGACGATCGGCGATATCGATCATGCCAATTTCATTTAAAATCTTTGGCCAATGTTCGCTAATGATTTTGAGAAAATCTAGCGTGACCTGCCAATGCTTTGCAAATTTATCTGTATCGACCAGTGATGGTAACGCGGCGATGTCTAGATCTTCTGTATAAATTTGATCGAGTAGTTGTCCCAGCGCATTGGCGAGTGCCAGATCATGAGCCGGTGATTTGGAAAAATCGGGCAGTTTACTAATGATTTGCGCTAAATAAGCCTGTCTACGTACGGCTGAAATAGCTGGCGGGCATTCTAGAGCTTCTCCTCCGTTAAATCCGATGAGAAGTTCATCTTCATCAATATCCCCAATAGCCTGTAAACGGGGCAATAGAAGAGGCTTTCCTTCTGTTTGACGTAAAAAAGACTCTCTTATGATGCGGCATGCGCGACGTGTCGGTAGTAAGATAAGATATTGCGTGAGAGCAAAAACATTATCTTCGGTTTCTTTTAGTAGCTTGTGTGTAAAGCTATCCGCAAATGATTTTGTTGGCGGAATAGTGAAAATTTTATCGTTTTGGTGAATTATGGCACTCATTTAGGCTGTTTTAGCCTTTCTATAAGCTTGATTAACGCTCTCAAGATCTTCTGGCGTGCTTATGTGATACCAAATGCCATCATGAATAAGCGCATACAGCCTGTTATTGGCTTCGGCTTTGTCCATAAGGTCTCGAAAAGAGAAGGCGCCCTCTGGCGACCCTTTAAAAATATGTGGGTGTGTAATACGTACACCTGTAAACATGTATTGGCCTTTTTTGTCCTTATTTCGTATCGCTTGGCCGTCAGGAGTAATATCGTAATCGCCAACACTTTGTGTTAAGTTCATGTCATCTATGGGTTGAAGAAGAAGCAAGATATCCATTTTGTTACTGTCCCAAAATTGGGATAATTGGCTTAATGAAGAATTTTTACTGTCTTTATTTTCCCAAAGAGAATCGCCGTTAATGAGGTAGAAAGGCTTGTTTTCCATTGTGTGTAAAGTTTTCTTAACGCCGCCGCCCGTTTCTAAATGCTCGGTTTCTTCAGAGAGAGTAATTTTAATATCTTCACGATCCTGAAAATGTTTAATTATCCTGTCCCCTAAATAATTATGATTGATAGTTGCTTTTTCAATACCTTCTGAGAGTAGTTTTTTAATCGTATGATCAATGATCGCAAGGCCATTTACAGGCACAAGTGGTTTGGGCAATGTGTTGGTGTAGGGGCGTAAACGCGTGCCTTTGCCTGCGGCAAGAATAAAGGCGTTATCGGGTTTTTCGTTATGCATTTTGCTTTTTTTCTATGCGTATTGTACGTGTTTCATCGTCATCAATTGTAATATAAATGTGATGGGCTGTATTTGGAATAAGCGTTTCAGCTTTTTCTGGCCATTCAATCAATAAAACGTTGTCTGATAAGGCTTCTTCCCACCCAAGTTCATAGACTTCTTCAGGTCCTTCTAGGCGATAGAGGTCAAAATGCCAGATGGAAAAATCCTGTGTATCGTACGTCTGTACAAGAGTGAAGGTTGGGCTAGGAACTTCGGTCGTATCGCTTGTTAAACTTTGAATAAAGGCGCGTGAGAAAGAGGTCTTTCCTGCCCCTAAATTGCCATGGAGACAGTAAATATCACCATTTTTAGCGTTCGAGGCGATTTTGCCCGCGAAGTTAGCCGTATCTTTTTCGTTTTTGGCAATGATTTGCATGTCTGTCATGGTTTCGTCTTTATAAAAACATATATTTCCGCTATACCTCATTCATAGCATGCAAATGAACAAAACGGTACAGGCTTCGTTATAAAAATTATGAGTGATAATACGCAAAAGAATCAACAATTTGAAACAGATGTCACTATTATTGGCGCGGGTCCTGTTGGTCTTTTTGCGATCTTTCAATGTGGTATGTTGGGGCTAAAGTGCCACGTGATTGACAGTCTGGCTGAAGTTGGTGGGCAGTGTAGCGCTTTGTACCCTGAAAAGCCGATATATGATATTCCAGCATTGCCAGAGGTTTTAGCTGGTGATTTGATCGAAAACCTTGAAAAACAGGCCGCACCATTTAAACCGTGCTACCATTTGAAGCAGCAAGCAGTATCAATAAGCGACAATGATGCTTTTAAAATTATACGTACATCTTTAGGCAATGAAATTAAAGCAAGGGCTGTAATTATTGCTGGTGGAGCAGGATCATTTGGGCCAAATAGACCGCCTTTGGATGGTATAGAACAGTATGAAAATACATCCGTCTTCTATATGGTGCGTCGAAAAGAGGATTTTAGAGACAAAAATGTTGTGATCGCTGGTGGGGGCGATAGCGCTGTGGATTGGGCGATAACATTAAGCGATATTGCGAAATCAGTGTCGTTAGTTCATCGTCGCGATAAATTTCGTGCGGCGCCAGAAAGTGTTAATAAGCTGAGGGAGTTGCAGGAGAATGAAAAGATTGATCTTGTTGTTCCCTATCAATTAAAAGAGCTTATTGGTAATGGAGCACAGTTAAATGCTGTACGTGTTTCTGGTGAAGGGGGCGATAAAGATATTGAAGCAGATATTTTACTTCCTTTTTATGGGTTAGCGACGGATTTGGGTCCTATTCACGATTGGAATTTAGATTTAGAGGGGCATACCATTGCTGTAGAGCCATCGACGAGTGAAACGAGCGCCAAAGGAATCTACTCTATTGGCGACATTGTTTCTTATAAAAATAAGTTAAAGTTAATTCTGACTGGTTTTTCAGAAGCGGCCATGGCGGCGCATGCTATTTATAAACAAATCAATCCAGATCAAGAGCTTCATTTTGAATACTCAACGACAAAAGGCCGTCCTGGGAGTTAAGCTTTTAATACAAAATGTCTAATTCACTTTCGAGAGGAAGTGTGACGCGAAAGGTCGCACCTTTACCCTCGATACTGTCAATCTCGACTGTTCCGCCGTGAAGCTCGATAATATTTTTAACAAGAGAAAGCCCAAGTCCCGCACCTTTTTCTAAGGCAGTAGGGGACATATCAATGCGTTCTTTATGGATGCGCTCAAATGGATCAAAGATACGGCGTTGATCAGCTTCTGAAATACCAACACCTGTATCAGAGACGTACATTTCAACGACGTGTTTATTCATTGTTGCGCCAATAGTTATGGATCCGCCGGCTGGCGTGAAACTAATCGCATTACGCATCAGATTAAGCATCACTTGCTTAATACGACTTTCGTCAGCTGTCACGTTACCAATAGTTTGTACGCATTCTAGTTTTACAGATAAGTTTTCTTTTCTAGCCCATTCTTCCGTGATTGTATGAATGCCAGAAAGCATTTCGAATATATTTATATCATCCCCGACAAGGTCTAGGTAACCTGCTTCAATAGTTGATAGATCGAGAATATCATCAATAAGATGAACGAGCTTATCGCCAGCTTTTTGAATATCACCAGTATATTCTTTTTGTTTTTCATTTAATTCGCCAAAATATTGATTATCCAGTATTTCTGCAAAACCCATAATAGCATTTAGCGGTGTACGGAGTTGGTAAGATACGTTTGCTATAAAATCAGTTTTAAGCTGTTCGGCGGCTTCTAGAGCGGCATTTCTATCACGAAGCGCCTTTTCCACTTTCACACTGTCTGTAACATCAAAGTAAGAGATCAGGACGCCACCATCAGGAAGAGGTACGGTCATGTAATCAAGCAGTACGCCGTCTGTACGTTCCAAACGGCCTTCTTTTATAGTGCGGTCAACGGCTTGTGCAATGAGACGAGGCTTTTGTTCTTCCCAACCTTCTATGTCGTAGTAATTTTTCATGCGTTCGACTATTTTTGTAATATGCGGCTCGTTTTCGAGGTCTTCGGGGTGTAAACCCCAAAGATCAGCGTATGAGGGGTTATATAGTTTTAACCGCCCATCACTGCCGAATACAGCAACACCTTCGGCGAGGTTGTCGAGCGTTTCTTTCTGAACAGCAATAAGTGTATTGTAAGAAGATTCGAGCTCTAAATGGCTTGTTACATCTTCAAAAATCATCATGAGGCCGCCCATAGGATGCGGTATAACTAAAGAACGTACGGCTGTGCTGTTAGGTAAGTACAACATATCCTCATGCGGATCAATAAGATGCGTAAACATATCAATCCATCCTTGCTTATAACTCTTAAAATCAGCTTGTTCAGGGAGATGGCGTGTTTCACGTAGTTTTTCCAAGACATCGCCAAGGGATGGCTTGCTATTGAGCCATTGTTCCTCAAGAGCCCAAAGGGTAGCAAAAGATGAATTGTAGAATTCTAGTCTTTGGTTGGCTCCATAAATAGCGATGGCGCTTCGGAGTTGTTCTAATAAAGCATGATTGGCTGAAAGGTAACGCTTCATTTCCGCATCTTGTTCTTCAGCTTGCGTTAAATCTTGCGCCATGCCGACGAGAAAATTTGTCCCAGATAGCGGTATTTCATAAAGCTCCATAAAATACCTTTTCCCAGAAGCTACAATGTGGCTTTTAGTATTTTTTGCTTCACCTTTATCTAGCGCCTGTTGCGCAAGTTCCTTTAGGTTTTTAATCTTTGTTTTTGATGAAAGCGATAATTCTGTTTGTTCTGCTGTCACCGTGGCTGGAGCTTTTCCAGTAAGTTCAGCGTACGCTTGGTTACACCAAATAATATTGGTTTTGGCATCTCGCATCCATAACGGGACGGGCGTAGCATCTAATACTTTTTGTAAACGCATGCCTTCGGACTCTGCATGATCACGATTTTTTTCTAATTTTTTAACTTCACCGTGTTGCTTTGTAATATCCTCGGCCCAAATAATGTGGAATTGGTCACTGCCTTTTAAAGCATTTCCAATCGTGCCTGATAAACGCAATGTTTTAGAATGATCTAAAAGTTCTATAGTCGTCTGGAATGGTTTGTTATTTTCTTTAAGATCAATAAAAAGTCCTTCTAAGATAGCAGCATCACTTGTACTTAGAGCGTTTTGTAGATCATGTATGTCATTGATTGAGCTTATTTTAAACAGCTCACAAAAGTTTTGGCTATAGGCTACAATTCCATTTTGTGCAAAGCCACAATATTCTCCAGGGAAAGCCGCAAGGAAAGCCTCTAGGCGATTTTTTTCTTCTTGGAGGCGGTCTGCGCCAGTGAGTGTTTTTAAAAAATTCATCTTGGGGTCGAGTGTAAGCGCGCTCTTCTTAAAGAACAAGAGAGAGAATTTGATCACTCACGACCTTTTTCAGACTTTTTTAAGCTTAGAGAATAATAGTACGGCGGCCATTTATAAAAATACGATGTTCGGTGTAAAGCTTTACAGCACGTGCTAAAACACGGCTTTCGGTATCTTGTCCCATGCGTTGCATTGTTTCAGGCGTGTCTCGATGGTCTACAGGGACAATATTTTGTGTGATAATAGGGCCTTCATCTAACTCGGCCGTCGCAAAGTGAGCGGTTGCCCCAATGATTTTTACGCCGCGTTCATAGGCTTGATGGTAGGGGCGTGCGCCCTTAAACCCTGGAAGGAACGAGTGGTGAATATTGATAACTTTTCCTTCATTTGCTGTACAAAAATCATCACTTAAAATCTGCATATAGCGCGCCATAATAATAAGCTCGACATCGTTATCATCGATAATCTTTTGTGTAGTAGCTTCTTGCTCTGTTTTGTTTTCTTTGCTTACAGGAAGATAATGGAAGGGAATATTATATCTTTCCACCATGTTATGTGTAACATCATGGTTTGAAACAACTCCAGCGACGTCTAGTGATAAACTATTCTTATTTAGACGATAAAGTAAATCATGCAGACAGTGATCGTGTTGTGAAACCATAATTAAAGTTTTGATAGGTTGTGATAGGTCGCAAACCAGATGCGTCATATCAAATTCTGTTGCTATTTTTTCGAAATTCTTTTTGAGGGCGTTTAAACATCCATCTTGCATTGGTGTAAAAACAACGCGCATGAAGAATTGATTTGAAAAACTATCGTGAAATTGTGATGATTCTTCAATGTTGCATTGATTGTTGCTTAAGGTTGTTGCAACAGCGGCAACGATACCTGGTTTATCTTTACAGTAAAGACGTAGAACGTACATGGTCTATTCTCTTTTTTAAATATAAAAACGGCGCTAATCAAAATGATAAACGCCGTTAAATATAAAGTATTTTATAAACTGTTTCTAGTAACGATATGCATCGCCTTTGAATGGGCCTTCTTGCTCAACGCTAATGTAATCAGCTTGATCTTTAGAAAGTTTTGTTAGTGTTGCACCAACTTTTGCAAGGTGAAGCGCTGCAACTTTTTCATCTAGATGTTTAGGAAGAACGTAAACTTTTGTTTTATAGTCATCTGCATTATTCCAAAGCTCAATCTGTGCCAATGTTTGGTTTGTGAATGATGCGCTCATCACGAATGATGGGTGGCCAGTTGCACAACCAAGATTAACAAGGCGACCTTCAGCAAGAAGAAGAATACGTTTTCCACTTGGGAATTCGATTTCATCAACTTGTGGTTTGATGTTTGTCCATTTGAGGTTTCTTAAAGGCTCTGTCTGGATTTCATTGTCAAAGTGACCAATGTTACAAACGATCGCACGGTCTTTCATTTCACGCATGTGATCCATTGTGATGATGTCTTTGTTTCCTGTTGTTGTTACAAAGATGTCAGCAAGTGGCGCAGCGTGCTCCATTGTTACAACCTCGTACCCTTCCATAGCAGCCTGAAGCGCACAGATAGGATCGATTTCTGTCACCATAACGCGTACACCTTGTGAAGAAAGAGATTCAGCTGAACCTTTACCCACATCGCCGTAACCAGCAACAACAGCAACTTTACCAGCCATCATCACGTCTGTTGCACGACGGATCGCATCAACCAAGCTTTCGCGACAACCATATTTATTGTCGAATTTTGATTTTGTTACAGAATCGTTTACGTTAATGGCAGGTGCTTTTAAACGGCCTTCTTCTTCCATTTTCTTTAGGAATAAGACGCCAGTTGTTGTTTCTTCTGAAATCCCTTTGATATCAGCCATAAGCTCTGGGTAGTCATTGTGCATGATTGCGGTTAAGTCACCACCATCATCAAGAATCATGTTCGGAACCCAACCGTCTGGCCCTTTAATTGTTTGATGAATACACCATTCGCCTTCTTCTTCAGTTTGACCTTTCCAAGCAAAAACAGGTGTTCCTGTTGCTGCAACAGCTGCGGCTGCGTGATCTTGTGTTGAGAAGATATTACATGAGCTCCAACGTACTGTTGCGCCAAGGTGCTGTAGAGTTTCGATTAAAACAGCAGTTTGAATTGTCATGTGAAGGCAACCAACGATACGCGCATCTTTCAAAGGCTGACTTTCGCCGTATTCTTCACGCGTTGCCATAAGGCCTGGCATTTCTGCTTCTGCCAATTCGATCTCTTTACGGCCAAATTCTGCAAGAGAAATATCTGCGATTTTGTAGTCATTTTCTACTGTTTGTGGTGATGCACCCATTATTTTGCTCCTAATTGTTATTCTAGTTTTAATGTCGTTAAATTTGTTTTTCACAAAGTAATTATGTTAATTTTATCTATATTTAAGAATTCTTAATCTTTATGCCGTAAGAATTAAGGGTAAATTCCTTGTAAAGCAAGGCAAAACAACAAAAAAGAGGATCAAATAGGGAATATGTACGGGGGAAGTGTAACCATGAAAATGGATGATTTTAACGTAGAAAGTAAGGTGCCACGTTATGCCTATGAGCGTAGTCCGGTTCAAGATCGTGCTTTTATGATTGTAAGAGCAGATGAAAAGGGGATTAACTCCGCTCCAGTAGGCGATTACACAGTTTTAGATCCAGAAGAGGATTTAGAGCTCGCTGAGAAAAAGGTGATGAATTTAATATCACTTTTGAATGGCCGTAAAAAATTGATGGATTTGGGGCATGAGACAAAAACACGCGTTCTTTACCGTATCGTTAGTGAGCGTGATGACGAGAATAAATCAAAGATATTATTTTATAATTTAGGAAATGAAGGGGTTTCAGTTGAAAACGCTTTATTCCGTATAGAAGCAGATGAGGAGATTTGGGATGCCTAAAGCATATGAAATTTTAAATCAAATTGGTGAAGGTTTGGCTGAAGCGAATGGTGCGGAGTGGACGCCGAGCGTAACATCTCAACCAACGCCACCTACAAAAGGACCGTCTATTTAAGATCGCGGTGTTTTTTGAAGGTTTGAACGTTCAGGGTTTTAAGCCATTGTTCAAGCAATTCAACACAATAGACAGAGCGATGTTTTCCGCCTGTACATCCTATCGCAATGGTGAGATAGCTTTTTCCTTCATGGCTATAACGCGGCAAAAGCGGTTCAATCATATTTTTAAAATTTTGAATGAAGGGCGCAAAGTTTTCATCTTCGCTGATATACGCGGCGACTTTTTCATTTTGTCCCGTGAAAGACTTTAAATCTTTATCCCAATGCGGGTTTCTTAAAAAACGGACATCCATTACAATATCAGCTTCGCGAGGCACGCCATTGCGAAAGCCAAAAGACA
>PANS01000020.1 GCA_002708415.1 Micavibrio sp.
CGTGCCTTCTCTTCAGGCGCCTTATCAATCGCATCAACAGCTTCACCAGCACCATATTTAGCAGCAATCGCTGCTGTCAGTGTTGTTTTACCATGGTCAACATGACCAATTGTGCCGATATTACAATGCGGCTTATTACGTTCAAACTTCTCTTTTGACATCCTACTGTCTCCTTATTTGTTTGCGTTTTGGTTATTAAGTCTTAAGGCTTAAATTAAGCCCCAAGGGTTTTTAAACAGCTTCGCGTTTTTAGCCATCGGATTTAAACCTTACAAAAAAGCCCAAACCGCCACGAATTCTAGTGTTATGAGATAAAAAACCCGCGACCAAAAGTCAACGGGTTTTTACGAATTATTCTATGTTTTTGAGGGTTTTAACCGCCATTGCCAAATTTAGGCATGTCTGCGCCTGAATAACGGATTCCACCACTCCCTGCCTGAAACTCTTTTGGTCTTTGTAACAAAACGGCTTGCGCCATACGGTAATCGCGAGAGTTTTTGTCTGCGGTGCCTACCATTTCTTCTAGCTCCAGTGTTGGCATAAAATGATAATCCGTCAAACCATCTCTAATTTCAGCAGATTCAGCTTCCGAAAGAGCTTGACCGCCAGCAATTCCCTCATGCTCAGCTAAAGCCCACGCCCGATCAACATCAATAACAAGCGCTACGTCGCCCTTATGAGCAGCCCACGCAACATCTTCTTCTTTTCTTATACGCTTTGTTGGCCTTAATCCTTTTTTAGCCATCACACACCTCTATTTAGTTATTTTGATTAAATTGAGCGTATTATTGAAAAGCTTAAACCGTCAAGAAAAATATTCCATAATAATAAAATATGAAATTTTATTTGAAAAAATTAAAATGAAATCTGTTGGGAGAATTTGGAGCGGGTGACCGGGATCGAACCGGCATATTCAGCTTGGAAGGCTGACGTTCTACCATTGAACTACACCCGCTGCTCTTGATGTGACGTTATCGCCGAAATCACGTGTACTTGTCAAGATGTTGTATCAAGTTAATGATGCACGCCTGCGACTTTATGGCGTGTGTCTGCCGTATCTCCATGCGGGTCGACGTGAATTAGGACTTCGGCATTGGGGAAGAGGGTAACAATTTCTTGCTCTAACTCCCTCACTACGCCATGAGACTGGCACAGCGTCATATCGGGATTCATTTCTACGTCAAAACTAATATGAAGTGTCATTCCAGATCGGCGTGTTCGTAAATCATGAATGCCGAGTGCTTCTTCATGTGCGTTTACGATGGCTTCAATTCGTCTGCGATGTTCGAATGATACTTCTTTATCCATCAGCATATCTAGACTTTGCAGTGATATGCGCCCAGCTATTATGAAGAAGTATATGGCGATACCGATTGCTATTAACGGATCAAACCAAATGGGCGCACCTTTATAGTCAGCAAATAAAACTATGATTACAGCAAGGTTCAAAAATATGTCTGATTTATAATGAGCGTAGTCTGCCTCAATAGCTAAAGAGGGGGCTTTTTGTAGGCAGTATTTCTGTACGGAAACCAAAACCAGTGTCATACCAATTGCGGTTACAGCTACAATTATTGCTAAAGCATGACTTTGCACCTCTTCGGGGTTCATGAATTTGTGCAAAGCTTCAAAGAGAATAAATAATCCAGCTGCCGCCATAAATGCTCCTTGGAAAAGGGCGGCTATACCTTCTATTTTCCCATGTCCATGGCGGTGCTGTTCATCAGCTGGTTTTAAAGAGTAACGTACAGCTAAAAGCATCATAATGGATACAGCGATGTCGACTATAGAATCAGCTAAGGTTGAGAGAACGGCTGTTGATCCTGATAACCAATACGCAATTATCTTCAGAACAATAAGGGCGGTGACTGTTCCTACGGCAAATATAGAGGCAATGAGTGCATATTTAGGCTCGTGTGTGTAATTATCTGTATTGGTAGGGGCTATCATTTTTATTAAAGTGCTTTTCTTTCGATCGCATAGAGCTCGTTCATGTGCGTTGAGGCATATAAAATGGATGTATCTTCATTCGCAGAAACGGCGTTAGTTACCGCATCGGGTAATTGTGCGTTGCCTATGAACTCTAATGTATCAGGATTCATTTCCATTATTTTTCCGCCAGATGTACCAAATATAACGTTACCATCAATAAGGCGAGGGGAGGAATAAACCTTGGCATAGCAGTCACGTTTTTCAATGAGCTCGAGTGTGTTTGCGTCAATAATATATAGGTGTCTATCGCCAGAGCCTGCAAAAATTTTATCGTGTGTTACAAGGGCTGTCGTATAACAAATGTCATTGGTTTGTATAGCGGCTTTTCGTTCTCCAGTTTTGGCATCAAGAATGTAAATGTTGCCATCAAATGAGGTCGCAATGACTTGACCACGTTTTTCATCAATTGTGGGTGGATATTTTATAGATCTGTCTGTTTCATTTTTCCAAATGAGTTTACCAGTTTTGGCTTCGTACGCACTGACATCATGATCAGCGTTTCCAAAGATAACGGCATCTATTTCTTTGTAATATGCGGCAGATCCGTGTTGATATTTCTTTTGTCCAATTTCCCATTTACGTTCACCCGTTTTTAAATCAAAAGCGGCGTTACTCCCCATCATGCGAGGGCGTTGATGTTCTAAACCAATATAAAGCATATCATGTTCTGGAACGATTAAAGGGGAGGAGCCAATAAACTCACAACAAGAATTTTTCCAAAGCTCTAATCCTGTCATGGCATCAAGACAGTATAAAATACCATTATAGGCTCCAAAGTAAATTCTGCCTTTGTGATAGGCTGGTGATGACCAGATTCCCTTGGGGTGGTGGGTGTTTACGTCAAAGCTCCATACTTCTTGTCCATTTTTTGCGTTAATGCAAAACATCTTTCCGCAATCGCTTCCCATGTAAAATTTATCACGGACCAAGAGGGGAGTTGATTTGGGAACAACAGCAAAAGGAAAAGCACCTTTTTGATAAAAGCGCCATAAAATTGAATATTTATATTGAAAGGGCTTTACATTATTAGAGTAGCTCACATCGAAAGGCGTTAAATCAAAAAGCTCGTTAATTTGAATGCCTTTTTGTTTTTGCCATTGTTCACCACGATTGGTTTTATAGTTAATTATAACAAAAACCTGTTCAACTTTATACCCTTCTTGTTCGATAGCGGCAAAGGCCTTTTCAAGGCTCGCCCCACTATTCATGATATCATCAACAAGAATGATAGGATTATCTGTTATTACGCCTTCAATTGATTTTCCAAGACCGCTTGTTTTACGCTCTTTTCGAATAACAAGACCATTTGTTTTTAGGCCTCGTTCACGCGCTTTCATTAAAAGAGCTGTTACTAGTGGTACCGCTGCAACTTCCATCCCCGCAATTTGAAAAGGGAGTTTATCCTGATATTGATCCCAAAATAAATTAGTAATGATCTCAAGTGCTTCAACATTTAATAAAATGGGGCGCAGATCAATGAGCCATTTTTGTTTTTGACCGTTAGGAGATACTATCGCCTGCTCGCTGTCGCGTACAATGCCATCTTGATTGATAATATCTGATAATTTCTGCTGAGCAGATGGAATGGTTACATTTAACATGGGGTTAGAATAGTCTGTAACTGCTTAAAAACAAATAAAATTTAACATTTTCTTTAAGAGGCTATGATTAAAAATATCCTCTGATTTGACAAAATTACATGCAATCCCTATGGTATGCGTTCCTTTCCACAACGAGAAAAGCTCATATGTATATAGGCATCCTGACTACAAACCAAGTAGACGAAGATAAAAGATTTATAGAAGCCGCAACAAAACACGGACATACAGTCAAGCTCCTCCATCTCTTAAAATGCTCTATGAGCGTCTGTCCAGATAATGCAGAGATTTTCTATGAAGGCGAAAATATTAACGATACTTTTGATGTTATAATTCCTCGACTTAATGTTTCTTATACAGGTTATGGCTTAGCTATATTGCGTCAATTCCAAGCTTTAGATGTTTATGTGACTGATACAGCTTATTCAATCGAGCTTGGACGAGATAAATTACGTTGTCTTCAATATTTAATGAGAAAGGGAATTCCTTTTCCTAAAACGGGCTTTTCAGACTCAAAAGATGATTTTAACAACATTATAAATACTGTCGGTGGAACGCCGATGATTATTAAATTAAATGAAGGGACAGAAGGTACAGGCGTTTTTCTTGTTGATGATGTAAAACAGGCAGAAAATATCATGGGAACTTTCAAACAATTTGATGAAGCTATTATTTCTCAGGAATTTATTTCAGAGTCATCGGGAACGGATTTACGGTGTTTTGTTGTTGGTAAAGAAATTGTTGCGACGATGAAGCGTGAATCACAAGACGGAGATTTTCGTTCTAATGTATCTTTAGGTGGTCATTCCTCGTCAGAAGAATTATCAAAAGAAGAACGCGATACGGTTTTAAAATCAGCGGAGGCTATAGGGCTTAATATTGCTGGTGTTGATCTTATTCGTTCTGGTCATGGCCCGTTAATTATTGAAATTAATACGTCTCCTGATTTCTGTGGTGAGCAAGGGATTGAAAGCGTGACGGGTATTGATGTAGCTGGCGCTATTATTGACTATGCTGTTAAAGGTAAAAAGCTATATGATGATGGTAAAGGGGTTTGGTTGCAGGAGAAAAAGGCTTCTTAATATCGTTTAAGACAACGTTAAATCCTCATTTTCAAAGAATAGTACGTTTTGGTTAAAAAGATGGGTTATTACCGTCATTATATCCTGCGGTTTATCAAATAATTCAACATTGGAAATTGATATTTTGTTATCTTGGTTAAGCCAATATACCAATTGTTTGTGATCTAAGGATGTTATTGTGATAACCGTTCCATAAACGGATAGGTTAATTGAACCATCTTGTGACGTTGTTATAACCAATTTTATATGATCTGGTTTATAAAGAACATTACCGTTACGTAGCATATTTAATAATTCATTATCGCTTAGAGGTTCGCTGCGTTTTTGAATATTTTCTAGATCGTCGTATGTTGGTGTTGAGAAATATGAAGAGAGCCATTTAGAGAAGTTATTTGAGTGAATTGCGTTTTCTAATTCGTTTTTAACTGTTTCTTCCGTTTCGGGAGAAATCATAAACCTTGAGCTGTTTTTATTTATGTTTTGTGCATTAAAGCGTGTATTTGTTTGCTCTAATTGTTCTAAGTGGTGAAGCAAGCTGTGGATCATAAGAATTAAATCTGAAAATTAAGAGAATTAAGAGAATTAAAAAAAGCCATCCCATAGGATGGCTTTTTATTTATCTTATTGAATAAAGTTACTTCGTTTGTTGAAATAGAAGCTGCTCATAAGCATGTAGTTTAGAACTTCCTTCTGCATCACGCGCATCGTAAAAGTCAGAATACTCACCATAAACAGATCCTGCTCCGCCTAAAAGATCGTGCGGGCTATCAATGGTGACAGCTTCGATACGATAAGGGGCAAGGCGAATTTTACAAACGCCTGACACACGTTGTTGAGAGCTTTCTAAATAGGCACGAAGATCGTCAATTAACGGATCAAAGAACTGTGCTTCATGAATAAGTTTTCCAAACTCATTCGCAATGGATTGCTTAAAGAAAATTTGATTTTGCGTCATAACATGTTTTTCGAGCGTTCTGTGTGCTTCGTATAGAATATCAGCTGTTGGTGATTCATAGGCAATACGGCCTTTTTTTCCAGGGATTGATGTCCCAAGGTGATAGTGACGACCAATGCCCATGCTGCTGCCGATATCGGCGATCGCTTTGATAACGTTAAGCGGGCCTTCGGTTGTGCCAGCGCTTGTTTTTAATAAAACAGGCTCACCTTTTTTGAAGGTAACTTCGATCACTTGGCTTTGAACATTTTCATCAACTTGTGAATACCATGCTTCTTCAGGAATAAGGCCATCGGAAGTATGTGTCTCATCCCCACCAATGGAAACGCCCCAAAGACCAGCGTTGTATGAGTATTTTGTTTTTTCAGAAACATATATGCCGCGATCTGTTAGAAATTTTTGTGAGAATTCACGTTTGATATTGTGCTCACGAACTGGTGCGATTGATTGAATGTCTTGCCCTAGAATGTGTGCTACGAGGTCAAAGCGGTATTGATCATTACCCGCACCAGTGCAGCCATTGGCGACCATATTGATGCCGCGTTCTTTTGCGAACGTAATTGTTTCACGCGCTTGAATAAGACGCTCTGATCCAACACAAAGGGGATAACCATCACGGCTCACATTGCCAAAGATAAGATATTTAATGATTTCATCGTAAAAAGCTGGCGCGGCATCTACATAAACATGTTCATCAGAACCAACTTCTTTTGCGCGATCAGCAACTTGTTTTTGAATGTCTTCGGTCATGCTGCCCGTATCAATGACGCAAGTGATAACGTTTTTAAGATTATAATTTTCGCGCATATAAGGCACGAGCATTGATGTATCTAATCCACCAGAAAAGGCGACGACTGCTGTATCTTGCTGATTATCGTTCATTATGATCTCCGTTTATTTTAGCTTTTTTATTTCTCTTATCTATTTTTCAAGGCAGATGGGTAAGTAAAGGCCATCTTCTTTTTCAATATGAATAGGGGAGGTGATATAAAACCGCTCTCCACTATCTATACGATTTTGCATGCCTTGTTTGGTTACTGTGTCATCGCTTTTAAGTAAGAAATCGTATTCGTCTTCTTGTTTTAGGAATTCTCCAGAAAGTCTGCTTTCATTCAATGTGACTTTCATGCTGTAGGTGAAACTCATTTCATTAAGCGGGTGCAGTGGCATGATTGTCTGATCGATATACATTTTTTCGCCAAAGAGAGCATGTGTTTTGAGTGCTTTATTGTCGTACTGTGATAGACCCGTAAATTTGATTTTTTCCTCGGCTTTGTAAACATGCAGCGCGGCAAATTTTGTGAAAGCCGCTAGTTTTGGAATGTTCATGCTTGCTAATTGACGGCGCAATGAGAAGAGTGAAAATCCTGTAAGCATTTGTCCATCAATTCCAAGGGCTGCGATCTGTCCGCTTACAGGAATATAATCAAGGGCGTTAATCTCAACGTAAGGGTCGTCTTCATAAAATGAAATGAGGCTATCTGGTGCTTTAGATATAGGAAGGGCAAAGCCAATAACCGCGCTTTGCATTAGAACGCAATCAATATAAACCCAGTTGGGCATTTTAAGTTCGGGGTTACCAAAACCGAGGGAGTTTGAAACAAGGTATGCTTCATGGAAGTTACGCTCTTTTGGATCTTCAAGAAGTTTAACAACTTCGTGTCCTTCAAAGAGGGAGAGATCAAGATGCGGCACAAACGCTTTGCTCGTTGCCACGTATGGCACTAGTCCCAAATCCATAAGCTCGCTAAGCCACTGTTTCATATTGCACTTTACCTGTAATTGATTTAGTCCTTGTTTAAGACGTTTTTGGCGCTAAAGTCCAGTCTAATTAAGAGAAAACCGCATAAATTAGAAGAAACATGACACAAGATACAAAAGATACGAATAATAAGATGTGGGGCGGGCGCTTTGAGACCGCTCCTTCAGACATCATGCAGAAAATTAATGCATCAATTGATGTTGATTATCGCTTGTGGAGACAAGATATTGCGGGATCAAAAGCGCATTGTGAAATGCTTGTTGAACAGGATATTATAACAGTAGAAGAGGGCGCGGCCATTACGCAAGGGCTGGATCTTGTTGCGAGTGAAATTGAAGAGGGTAAATTTGAATTCAAAGTAGAGCTTGAGGATATTCATATGAATATTGAAAGCCGTCTAAAAGATTTAATCGGTGATGTTGCTGGAAAGCTTCATACGGCGCGTTCAAGAAATGATCAGGTTGCAACGGATTTTAAACTCTGGGTGCGTTGGGCTTGCGAAGAACAAAGCGCTAAAATTGAAATACTACAAAACTTACTTGAAGATTTATCAGACAAATACGATGACTTTATTATGCCAGGGTTTACGCATCTTCAAGTAGCACAGCCAGTGACGCTTGGCATGCATTTGGATGCTTATCGGCATATGTTAGAGCGTGATAGAACGCGTTTTGTGGATTGTCACAATCGTCTTAATAAATCCCCTTTGGGAGCCTGCGCTCTTTCTGGAACAGGCTTTGATACAGACCGAGAAATGACGGCGCATGCACTCGGTTTTGATGGTGCGATGGAAAACACGATGGACGCCGTTTCCGCGCGTGATTTTGCAGTAGAGTTTTTGTTCTGTAGTGCGCAGTGTGGCCTTAATCTTTCACGCTTGGCCGAAGAAATTATTTTATGGGCAACGCCCCAATTTGGTTTTATGACGCTCTCTGATGAATGGTCAACGGGATCGTCAATCATGCCTCAGAAGAAAAACCCTGATGCAGCCGAACTTGTTCGTGCAAAAACAGGCCGTCTGAATGGTAATCTGGTTCAGCTTATGACGGTGATGAAGGCACTTCCTTTGGCTTATAACAAAGATATGCAAGAAGATAAATTTAGCGTTTTTGAAAGCTTTGATACGCTGGATTTATGCTTAAAAGCGATGACAGGAATGTTGGATAGCGCTACGTTTAATAAAGAAGCCATGCATAACGCTGCCGAAAGTGGTTATGCTACGGCGACAGAAATTGCCGACTGGCTTGTTCGTAATTTAAATATGCCGTTTAGGGATGCACATTATGTAACGGGACGTATTGTAAAAATGGCGGAAGAAAAAGGCTGTCGTTTAGACGAGCTTGGTCTGGCTGATATGCAAGGTATTGAAACGCGTATTACTGATGATATTTATGAGTATCTAAATTGTGAAAAAGCCGTTGAAAGTCGTCGTAAGTAAAGTTTAAGCGATAATATTGCCATCAGTATATAGAGCGTCTAGATCTAGGCCGGTAAGACCGTTAATCTGAGTGACGTCGGTAAAGCTTGATCCACCCACTGTACCGTTTGCATCAACAGCTAGTACAGTGTTTCCACCAACATCAGTCAATGTAACGAAATCATTGATATCACTTGCACCACCAAATCCAATGAGAAGATCGCTAATATCAATCGCATCGCTTTCTGCTGTAATGAAATCTGTAATTTCATCAACATTGTTAAAGGCGCTTGCTGATTCAAAAACAAAAATATCAGTTTCATCGCTGCCGAATAACTGATCGAAACCGTCCCCACCATAGAGCACGTTGGTTTCTGTTGTTGGAACAGTAAATGTTCCTGCAACAATATCGGCGCGTTCTTGGATTTCGGTATCCGAGAGTACCGAGTTGTATAAGGCAACATCGGAAATGCGACCATTAAAATAATAACCATTTCCACTAGCCGCGCCATCATAGAAATATGAGCCATCGTACATTGCGCCTATTCCTATATTGCCTGAGTGGCTGCTAAGAGGAATAGTTACAGCGCCTGTTCCAAATTGTGTGCCATCTAAATAGGCTCTCAATTCACCATTGGGTTGATCAAGAACAAGCGTTACGTAATATGTCTGACCTGTGGTTACTGCTGTTGAAAGAGAAACATCCCAATCTCCCGCATCTTTTCCAGACACATAAAGATTGCCGCCATCAAGATAAATATTAAGGTGATTTGTGCCACCACCTTCTTCAAAAATAACTTGACGGCTTGTCACATCATCTGCGTTAAAAACAAGTTCAATTGTTCTTTCTGCATAAGATGAACCTGTATTAATCAAAGAGCTGTCAGGTAATGCAACATAATCATTCGTACCATCAAAATCAGCTGATGTGGAGCCACCCGTATAGAGCGCTGCGGCGCCTAAAGTCGGCCCGTTAGTATATGTTCCATCGATACTTGTGCCAGATCCTTGGTTTATTGCAGTTGTTCCTGCGGCTTCATTTAATTGCCAGTAACCAACTGGTGAGTTGCTTAAGATTTCAGAACTGAGTGTAACGCCACCGACAAAAGTACTGTCAAACCCTGCACGAATAATATCATCACCATCGCCACCATAAAGCGTGTCACTTCCATCTCCGCCATAAAGCGTGTCGTTGCCAGCATCGCCATATAGAACATCATCACCATCGGCACTGTAAATTTCATCATTACCATCATTACCGCGAAGAGTATTAATTGTTCCTGCATCATTTGTGGTGGCGTTGTTTGCAACGTTTAAATAACTGCTAACATTATTATAATTTTGATATTCTTGGGCAATTTCCGCCGCACTTAATGTGCCATCATAAACTTTTAGTTCATCGATTTGACCATCGTAATACATGTTGTTGCGCGATCCATCGATTGATGAAGCTTCTGATCCATCACCAATAATACCATACCGTGTATTGGCTGTACCTAGAGCTGATCCGCCGTGAGGGTTAACGGAACGCGCAACTTCAACGCCATCAACATATAAAATTTTATCGGTGCCATCATAAACAGCTGTAACTTGATGCCATACACCATCATTAATAGCTGGACCTCCAGAAAAATCGTTAATGCTTCCCGCCCTTGTTGAGAACGATAGCTGACCTGTCGCACCATCAATAAAAACATTAAAGAATTCACTGCGGTCAAAATCAACGATAGACCAGTTCTCGTTGTAACCAGCCCCAGCGTATGATGTGTTTATCCATGCTGAAACAGAAACGCTTCCAACTGTTCCTGTGCCAGAATATGAATTTTCTACTGCTACATATTCCGCATTGTTAAAGTCTAAAGCGTTACCAACCTGGCCTGCAACAACGTTACCTGCACCCATGCCGCCGCCGCCAAAGCCTGTATTTGCACTTTGTGAGCTATCAGTCACTGTTGTTCCTGGGTTTGCATCTTCAAAGCTCCAAACCCCGCTATAAGTAGAGTTAAAGGCGCTTAAAGCATCATCTGCTGCTGCAGCATTATCAAAATAAGCATAAAGCTGTGTATCAACGGCTGCGCTAATATTAGGTACATTAACGTAGAGTTGCATTGTTTCTGCAATAGTATCAATTGTAACAACTTCAACCCCAATTTCTGTTATGCCATCTGCTGCCGTAAAGCGAATATCGCTACCATCAGCATTAACATTTGCCCAGAAATCTGCACCAAAATTTGTACCATCAACTAAAATAGTAAAATCAGTAAAATCGGTTGAGAAATTATCACTTTCAACAGAAACACTTAAACGCTGCCCCCAGTTTGTGTCATACCAATCAACTTGGCCGAGGGCGTAAATATCATCATCACCGATACCACCGTTAATTGTATCTGCACCGCTACCACCTGTAATAAGGTCGTTGCCGTCATCGCCATTAGCTGTATCGTTGCCGTCTTGGCCACGAATTGTATCGGCACCTAATCCACCATTGAGAAGGTCAATACCATTACCTCCATCAAGAAAGTCATTCCCAGAATCACCATTTAAGGTATCGTTTCCATCACCACCATAAAGTTGATCGTTGTCATCGCCACCATTTAATACGTCATTACCATCAAGGCCGTAAAGGCGGTCTAAACCACCATCTCCATATAAAGTATCATCACCAATATCAGCATCAAGGACATCATTTCCAAGGCCACCGTATAAAGTATCATCTCCTTCATCACCTAGGACACGGTCATTGCCGTCATCGCCGTATACGGTATCATTTCCTGTGCCGCCGCGAACAAGGTCATTTCCTGTTCCACCATAAATAAGATCAATACCATCACCGCCTAAAACAGTATCATTGTCCGCGCCGCCATCAAGAGTATCGTTTCCTAAACCACCTTCAACGCGGTCAAGGCCTGCACCACCAGTGATTGTGTCATTGTCATTTTGACCAAAGAGACGATCATTACCAAGGCCGCCTATAATGATGTCGTTGCCATCGCCACCACGTACGGTATCGTTATCATCTCCACCATCAAGATTATCAGCGCCAAGACCACCTTCTAGAAGGTCGAGTCCCGCGCCTCCAGTGATTGTGTCATCGCCATCGTCACCATAAAGACGATCGTTTCCTAAACCACCTTCTAGCGTATCTGTTCCAGCCCCGCCTTCGATGTAATCATTGCCGTCTTCACCGTATAGACGATCATTACCAACATCGCCTGTGATTCGATCATTACCTA
>PANS01000021.1 GCA_002708415.1 Micavibrio sp.
GCCATCTTCACCACCACGACCATACAGGTTATTAAACACAGCATCAGGCTTAGGCGTTAAATCACTAACAAGCTTAGGCAGGTCTTGCGTCACATCAACAACAGAGACTTCGTATCCCGCTTCTTTTAAAGCAACTTCAATAGCTTTCCCTTTAGTAAGGGAAACTTCACGTTCAGCAGACCAGCCACCGACTAATAATGCTACTTTTTTGCTCATATCGTTTTTACAGGCTCTCGCCTATCCTTCTGATTTCCCATCGTAAAGTGATTCCATAACGATCCGAAACACGGGAGCGAATTTCCTCCCCCAGATTTTCCAGATCAGCGGCCGTTGCTCCACCTGCGTTAATCATAAAGTTACAATGTTTTTCTGACATCTGAGCGCCACCGATTTGCAGTCCGCGGCCACCCACTCCATCTATAAGCTGCCAAACCTTTGTGCCCTCATCAAGACCAGCTTGTGCAATTTCTGTGGCAGAGGGGTTAGCAAAAGTCGATCCACCTGTTTTCTCTCTAATGGGCTGAGATTCTTCACGTCTTTTCTTAATACTCGCCATACGTTCTTTAACGATTTCAGGGGTTTCTTTAACACCCTTAAACGTCGCACTGATAACAATATCACCTTCACCAATATTTGTATGACGGTACGTCATGTCCAAATCTTCTGGCGTCACAGTGCGAAGCTCACCCGTTTGATTTAAAATTTGCGCAGATACCAAAACATCTTTTATTTCAGTGCCATAGCATCCAGCATTCATTTTTATCGCCCCACCAATCGTACCCGGAATACCCGACAGAAACTCTAAACCGCCAATACCATTTTCTGCAGCGTGCAAAGCAACATTACCATCGAGCGCCAACGCGCCAGCGATGACTGAATCTCTATCAACTTTAACTTCCGCAAAATATCGATTAAGGCGTATCGTCACACCCTTAAGACCACCATCACGAATAATAGAATTCGATAGCGCCCCAAAGATATGAACATCCCCCTCACCCTGCTCCCTATCGGTCGCCTTCCCTCTCCCCGAGGGAGAGGGTGATTGAGCGTTAGCGAAATCGGATGAGGGGTTATAATTCTTTAAAAAATACTGCAAATCTTCAAGGTCAGCTGGTTTAAACAACACCTCTGCCTTGCCGCCACAACGAAACCAGCCCTTCTCTCCCAAAGAAGCATTCTCAGTGTATCGTCCGCGTATGGTTGGTAGTTTTTGCATTATTGCCATGCATATACCAATGGAATTACAATTGCCGCAATTAATGTGCTTAATAAAACAACAGTTGCTGCGCGCTGAGGATACATATTCATGTTGGCTGCATAAATCGCAAAATCCGCACCAACAGGCAACAAACCAAATAAAATTATAATCGGATACATATCTTCAAGAATACCGCCAAAAAATTGTTTATCTAGCAATACAAGACAAAATGTCAAAAACGGCCAAATCACAAAACGCACAAACATCGCTAATGTCAAAAACTTAAAATCTAACTTTAACGTTTTAAAACCTGATAAAGTCAAACCAATAATCATCATGCCCAAAACAATAAAAGCATCTTTCAGCGTTACTGATGTTTCCGCAATAATATCAGGGAGAGGTATACCTAAAACAGAAAAAGTTAATCCAAGACAAGCACCATACAAAGGAGGTAAGCGAAGCAACTTCTCCAAAGCTTGACGCCAATCAAAATGTCCTAAAGCCAGTACATAGTAGCCTATAGTAATTTGAAACATCGTATTCGAAATCGCTGCAATCAAATAAATTCCAAATAAATTTGAATCAAACAAAACTAATGCAACAGGAATACCAAAATAACCACTATTTCCTGTTGGTAAGCCCGCAGCAATTAAATTTTGTGTTTTTCCTTTATAGATAAATCCACACAAAAAATACGATAGAATAAGAATTAATAAGCCTAGCCCCCAAACCACAAAAAAGACTGACAAATTCTCTATTTCAAAGTTTGCACCCCATAAACCAGAAAAGAAAACAAACGGCATAATCACATAAATAACAAGCGTTCCAATTTGCTGCGCCTCTACTTTAAAAAACTTGCCTGCAACGAATCCTAATGCAATAAATACATAAAGAGGCACAAGCTTTAGCGCGATGAATACAAACATCTCCATAATTTATGCACTCTGTTTTTGCTTTGATGCAAACGCTTTATCAAGCTGATCAGGAAGCGCATACGCCCATTTAGTGATATCACCTGCCCCAAGGCAGATCACGTAATCGCCTTCTTCAGCATGCTCGGCAACTAGCTCACCCAACATATCTGGCGAAGGCAATACAGATACATTCTTATGGCCACGGTCAGAAACCCCTTGCGCAAGATGCTCTTTATCCGCGCCTTCAATCAGGTCTTCACCGGCTTTATAAACATCCGCGATATAAACAGCATCCGCGTCATTAAAACATGTACAGAATTCTTCGAATAGATCATTAAGACGCGTGAAACGGTGCGGCTGCATCACAGCAATAATTTTTTTACCTGACTTTTCAACGGCTTGACGCGCCGCTTTTAGAACAGCTTTAATCTCAACAGGGTGATGTGCATAATCATCAATAACTGTTATGCCATTACTTATTCCCGTATTCGTAAAACGGCGTTTAACACCAGAAAAATTCGCCATCGCTGTTTTCATGATTGCTGCAGGAACGCCCATTTCATGCGCAATAGAAAGTGCCGCAAGGGAGTTTAAAATATTGTGTTCACCAAGCATTGGTAAAAATACGTCACGTAGCGTTTCTTCTTCACCGTTCCCATCTTCGCCAGATAACCAAGCTGCAAATGTTACATCAAAGTGATTACCATCCGCTTCCGTACGTACGTTCGATACACGAACATCAGCTTGCGGGTTAAACCCATATGTTAAGACACGGCGATCAGCTAAACGAGGAATAAGCTCCTGCACCGCAGGATGATCTGAACATAAAGTTGCAAAACCGTAAAATGGCAAGTTATCAATAAAACGTCTAAACGCCGCCTTAATATTATCGTAAGAACCATAATGATCGAGATGCTCTGGATCAATATTTGTCACCACCGCCACCGTTGCAGGAAGCTTTGTAAATGTTCCATCACTTTCATCGGCTTCGGCAATCATCCAATCACCACCACCAACACGTGTGTTTGTACCGTAACTATTGACTATACCACCATTGATCACTGTTGGATCATACCCAGCTTCTTCCAACATTGTTCCAACCATCATGGTTGTTGTGGTTTTACCATGTGTTCCAGCAATCGCGATCGACCATTTAAGACGCATAAGTTCAGCGAGCATTTCAGCGCGGCGCACAACGGTCATGCGCTTTTCACGGGCGGCTTTTAATTCTGGGTTATCGTCTTTAATCGCAGAAGAAATAACAACGATAGAGGCATCTTTAATATTTTCGGCCTCTTGCCCGATAAAGATTTTCATCCCTTTCTCACGCAAACGCTTCACATTTGGACTATCAGAAAGGTCAGACCCCTGCACATGGTACCCTAAAGCATGGAGAACTTCGGCAATACCACTCATCCCAATTCCGCCAATACCGACAAAGTGTAAAATTCCAATATTTTGAGGCATTGCACGCATCAATTTATCCTTCTCTACCTTGTGTCAAATCAAATGTCTTTGACGCTTCTTTATCCCAACCGCTTGCTAACGCCGTAACCAAATTACCCAACTTACGGGATGCGTCAGGCTTACCACACTCACGCGCACTTTCAGCCGCACGAAAAAGAGTTTCTGGGTTTTGTAAAAATGTTTCTATACGTGTAAGTAAGGCCTCAACGGTAAAGCCTTCTTGCGTCATAACCCAAGCACCACCAGCATCCGCTACAGTATCCGCATTATGCTTTTGCTGTTGATCTTTATGCCATGGATAAGGAACAAAAATGGCTGGACGACCCGCTGTAGTTACTTCAGCCACCTGCCCCGCACCAGAACGACCAATAAATAAGTGACAATTTGATAAATGCTCTGGCACATTTTTAAAAAATGGCTCTAGCGTTGCCTTAATCCCAGCAAGGCCATAAGCTTCACGCACAACGTCAATATCTTCTTCACGGCACTGCTGAACGATTTCCAAGCGATCCTTATGTTCTTTTGAAAGCTTATCAAAAGTCTTCGGCAACACTTCACTAAAGATCTGAGCGCCTTGAGATCCACCCATCACTAAGATTTTGAGTGGGCCATCCTGTTCAATCGTTGGATACGGTTGATTAAACAGCGCCGAGATATCTTGACGCACAGGATTACCTACAACAACCGCGCGCACAGTGTCACTTTCATCAATCCCTGTTACTTTTGGCCAAGAAAGCGCAATGCGATCCGCTTTATGCGCAAGGTAAGCATTAGCCTTACCCAAAACAGCATTTTGCTCATGAATAATTGTAGGTATTTTCTTCTTTTGTGCCGCATACACAGCAGGGAAAGAGGGGTAACCACCGAAACCCACAACAACAGCAGGCTTTATTTTACTCACCAAGGCCATGGCCTGTAATGTACCAACCCCTAAAGAGAAAACCGTCACAAACTTGCTTAAAATTCCAGATTTCAAAGAACCAGATTTTAAAACATGAACAGGAATCCCATCAGCGAACGGTTCATATTTTTTACCACGAATATCTGTCGCCAGCGTCACGTGATAACCACGACTTATCAGATCACGCGCAAGCGCTTCGGCTGGAAACATATGCCCACCTGTACCGCCCGCACTAATTAATATCTTTTTACTATCGCTCATAATATATCTTTACCGTATTACCTAAAGCTTTTCACCACCGATAGACTTAATAGAGATACCGCCCTGCGATACACCACGCTTCGATTGTTTTCGTGTTAAAGCCAATACCATACCCATTACCATACTCATTGATAATAAAGAAGAGCCACCATAGCTTATAAGCGGCAAAGTCATGCCTTTTGTGGGCAAAATATTCAATGAAGAGCCCATATGAACAAAAGTCTGAAGAGCAAACATGGTGAGCAAGCCTCCAACAGATAATATGACAAACATGTTATCACTATCCATGATCCGATTGAAACACCGCACAATGATGTAAGCATACAGCGCAACAAGAATCATAATAAAGATCAAACCAAACTCTTCTGCCGCAACAGAGAAAATAAAATCGGCATGCGCATCAGGAATTCTAAGCTTCACCTCTCCCTGACCAGGGCCAGCACCAAGAATACCCCCCTCCTTAAACGCCGCTAAAGATTTTTCAATCTGATATGTGTCACCACTTTCTGGATTTAAAAAACGATCAACACGGCTCTGCACATGCGACAATGAAAAATAAGCGATAACACATAACGCAATTGCACCGCCAAGTAACATCACAACATAACGAAAGGGAAGACCCGCCAGAAAGATCACAGCCATAAAGCTTGCCGTGACAACAAAAGTCATTCCCATATCTGGCTGCAGAACAAGCAACAATGCCAAAACGGCATAACACGCCGCTGCAATCTTAAACCCTGGAAAATCTGTTGTTTCTTTTTGACGTGCTATAAACCACGCCACAACAACGATAAAAGCTGGTTTTGCAAACTCACTGGGCTGCAATGAAAACCCAGGCAAGTGAATCCAGCGCTGCGCTCCTTTAATTTCCATTCCAAAAACAAGAGTGTAAACAAGCAATAGCAAACTTCCTCCAAAAACAATAAGCGCGCCACGGCGAATATTTTTTATATCAAAAAGAGAAATTACCAGCATCGCTCCAATTGAAGGAATAAGTAGAATAAAATGCTTAATCAAAAAAAGGTATTCTGGTGCATCAATTCGTAACGCCACAGCTGGGCTTGCCGTTGCAATCATAACGGTTCCGATTATATACAACGCCATAATCATGGCCAAAAGACCACGATCAATTGTCCACCACCAGCGTGCAAAGAGAGATTGGCTTGTTCGTGAAAACATACTCATGACGCACGCCCCTTAAAACCATCAACAATCTCCATGAATGCATCACCGCGCTTTTCAAATGACTTAAATTGATCCCATGAAGCGCAAGCTGGCGCAAGAAGAACCGTTCCCTTCTGGCCTGATTGTTGGGCATCTTCGTGTGCACTCTTTGTTGCAACGTCTAAAGTTTTGCAAATTATGTTTTCAACGCCCTGCTCATCACACCATATTTTAAAATCATCTGCTGCCTTGCCAATAAGATAGGCTCTTTCCACTTTAGACATAAATTTCTCAAGACCATTTAAACCACCATCTTTGGCAAGGCCACCAATAATCCAATAAATATCATCATAAGAAGAAAGCGCTTTCGCTGCACTTTCTGCATTTGTAGCCTTACTGTCATTGATGTAATTAACAGCGCCAATACTACCACAATAATATTGACGGTGCGGTAGACCACCGTACGTTCTTACCGCCGCTATTATAGCATCATCCTTAAGTTCTAAACTTTTAGCAGTAGCATAAACACAGGCAATATTTTGATAATTATGCTCCCCTCTTAAGGTTTGAATATTAGAGACATCAGCAACCCTCTCGCCCTTATTATAAAGCACACCATCTATTACAAAAACGTCTGCCTCTTTTCCCTCAACAGATACAGTGATCGTATCAACAGAAAGAGCTTTCGTCGGCGGTGTATCAATTCCAACTATTTTCACACCATCACTATCCAAAATACGTGCTTTGGCCTTCGTATAGCCCTCCATATCACCATGACGATCCAGATGATCTGGCGTAATATTTAAAAGCATTGCAATATCAGGATGAAACGTTGGGCACAAATCAAGTTGATAAGAAGATAGCTCTAACACCAGCACATCAGCATTCGTTAAATCTAAATCCAGAACAGGCACACCAATATTTCCCGCAGCCAAAGCGTTTATATCGCATTTATTTAACACATGCTCCATAAGAGCCGTCGTTGTCGATTTTCCATTCGTGCCCGTAATCCCTATTGTTTTTAAACCATGGTTAGAACGATGAAGGAGTTCAATATCTCCTAATATTTCAACACCTGCATGTTGCGCTCGCAATACAACTTCGTGTGGCTTGGGATGCGTCAACGGCACGCCAGGAGAAAGAACCAATAAATCAAAACTATTATCTAATGTATCTGATAAATTTTGTATTTCTGCTCCTAGGCTTTGTGCTTTTCTTTGTTGCTCTGTACCATCATCCCATGCGACAATTTTTGCGCCAGCAGAAACAAGCGCCTTTACCACAGACAGACCCGATAATCCCAACCCAAAAACTGCAATTTTCTTATTTTTTAATGTCTGAACATAAGGCGTAAGATCAATCATTTACGCTCCTATCGAAGCTTCAATGTTGAGAGACCAACAAGAGCTAAAATCACAGCAATAATCCAAAAGCGAATAACAACCGTCGGTTCTGACCAACCCTTTTTCTCAAAGTGATGATGAATTGGGGCCATACGAAATACGCGTTTGCCAGTCAACTTAAATGAAGCCACCTGAACAATCACAGAAACTGTTTCTAAAACAAATAAACCACCAATAATTGCTAGAACGATTTCATGTTTTACGACAACCGCAATTGCGCCAAGACCAGCGCCCATAGAAAGCGACCCCGTATCACCCATAAACACCATGGCAGGCGGGGCATTGAACCATAAAAAACCCATTCCTGCACCAATCAATGCTCCACAAATAATGGCGAGTTCACCAGTACCGGCCACAAAATGAATGCCGAGATAATCAGAATAAATCGCATTACCAACAAGATAACTAATAAGACCAAAACAGGCCGCAGCAATCATCACAGGCACAATCGCTAGGCCATCAAGGCCATCCGTTAAGTTCACAGCATTAGATGCACCAACGATCACAAACATCGCAAAAGGAATAAATAGAATACCAAGAGGAATAAGAAGATCTTTAAAAAATGGAAGTGCTAAACCTGTCGCTCTTTCTACATCTTGTGCATCCGTTGTAAAATGTACATAGGCATAAACAGCAGCCAGAGATATTGCAAACTCCATCAACAATCGTACCTTGCCTGAAACACCTTCATGCGAACGTTTCGTTAATTTTGCAAAATCATCTAAAAAACCAATAAGGCCAAAACCAATAATTACAGCGCTTACAATCCACACATAAGGATTTGTCAAATCAGACCATAAAAACACTGACAGGCCTGCGGAAATAAGAATCATTAAGCCGCCCATTGTTGGCGTACCTGCTTTTTGAAAATGTCCTTCTGGCCCATCCTCACGAATTGGTTGGCCTTCTTTTTGCTTTTTCTTAAGCCACTTAATCATGCGCGGCCCAATGATAAAACAAATAATAAGCGCCGTCATCACAGATCCACCTGTACGGAATGTCAAATACCGAAACAGATTTAAAAAAGCATAATCTTCAGCAAGAGGAACGAGAAAATGATAGAGCATATTGCATCCTTAATTATTTATATATTTTGTCCTTTAGTCGCCTGTTTAAATTTATCAGGCAAAGCGCGGAGAGCCTCAACAACCAAGCCCATCTTACTTCCTAATGATCCTTTTACCATCACTACATCACCAGGAATAAGAACATCTGGCACAATTTCCGCAAGCTCTTTACTCGTTACCTTATATGCTCCGCGTTGATTAGCGGGCAGGCTGTCATGCAAATTCTTCATATGCTTACCACATGTATAAACTAAATCAATATTAGCAGCTTTTAATGGCAGAGCGAGATCTGCGTGATGTTTAGCGCTATCTTTACCAAGTTCAAGCATATCACCTAAAATAGCGATACGACGACCGCCACGACCTGGATCAACCAGCGCAAGCACCTTAAATGACGCATTCATAGCGCTCGGCGATGCATTATAACTCTCGTCAATAAGTGTCACAGGATTATCCGCCATACCAAGATCAAGAAGCTCTCTTTTTCCACGACCAACGATAGGTTCTTGGCGCTCTATTGCACGTGCAGCCTTTTGCACATCACCACCCGCAAGTTTTACTGCCAATAAAACAGCCATCGTATTTTGTGCAATATGACGACCAGCTATTTGCAACGTGAAGCTTACTTCTTCATCCATAATAATAGCCTTCACCCGTGAACCATTCGCTGCTTCCAAACAATCAACAAGACGCGCCATAGCACCATCACTTTCACCAAAGGTGGCAACAGACAGATTTTTTTCTTCAGCGACTTTATTGAGAGCATCAAATTCAGAGATATCCGCATTCAAAACCGCATAACCGCCCGGCTCAACGCCATTAAATATTTCTGCCTTCGCAGCAACAATACCGTCCATACCGTTCTTAAAGTGCTCCACATGCACGGGGGAAATTGTTGTAATAATAGCAATATTAGGCCGCACCATGTTCGTCAGCGGCGTTATTTCATTTGGATGATTCATTCCCATTTCAAAAATACCAAAATCGGTTCCCGCATGCATATTCGAAAGTGATAAAGGAACGCCCCAATGGTTATTATAACTCTTAATACTCGCATGCGTTTGCCCTTGACAATCAAATGCTGTATTCAGCATTTCTTTTGTGCCTGTTTTACCAACACTCCCCGTCACGCCAATAATTTTTGCGCCAGTACGAGCGCGCGCAGCACACCCTAACGCCTCCATGGCCTTCAGGGTATCCTTAACGATAAGGAGCTTATCTTCAGAAACACCTTCTACTTCTCTTGATACAATTGCTGCGCAGGCACCGCTTTCGATAGCTTGCACCACATAATCATGCCCATTGCCAGCCTCTCCTTCAAGGGCAACGAACAAATCGCCTTCTTGAATTGTTCGTGTATCAATAGATACGCCTGTAGCAGACCAATCGCCAGATGTTTGACCGCCTGTTGCATCTATTGCTTCTTTAGCTGTCCATATTGTATTTGAATTGCTCATATTGTTATTTTCCCCATTAACCCTATTTATTAGCCCCACGCTTATGATTGCGCCTTTATAGATTTTTCAACTTCTTCGACATCATTAAACGGTTCAACTTTACCGCCAATAATCTGCCCCTCTTCGTGCCCCTTACCCGCAACAAGAAGAACATCCCCCTCTTGAAGATGTGAAACACACCATGCAATCGCGTCTGCACGATCACCAATTTCTTTTGCATCAGGACAAGCCGTTAAAATTTCCCTCCGGATAAGCGCCGCATCTTCAGAACGCGGGTTATCATCAGTAACAACCACAACATCCGATAGATCATCAGCAATTTTTCCCATCATTGGGCGCTTGCCCGCATCTCTATCACCACCACAACCGAACAAACAAATCAAACGCCCTTCAGTGTGAGGACGCAATGTTTTTAGAACTGTTTCAAGAGCGGCAGGCTTATGCGCGTAATCAACATAAACCGCCCCTTTTTGAGAACCCTCAACAAGCTGCAAACGCCCTGGAACACCGCGCAATTTTTGTAATAACGGAACATATTTTCCAGGGTCATTATCACTTGCCAGAACAAGACCCAACGCACAAAGCGCATTCATAACTTGGAAATCACCAACTAAAGGAAGCGTTAAAGAATATTCTTTCCCTGACACAGAAATTTCAATTTTCTGACCACTTGGTTTTGGCAAACGAGAAATAAGCTTTATATCATCACCTGAATGACCAAAGGTAATAGTACGCACTCCACGATCTTTACAAATCTCCACCAAACGATCCGCATATTCATCGTCCTTATTGATGACAGCTGTTCCTTCAATATCCAAAAGCTCAGAAAACAATCGGGATTTAGCTTCAAAATACCCATTCATATCTTTATGATAATCAAGATGATCTCGTGATAAATTGGTGTAAGCCGCAGCGTCAACATGAACACCATCAAGACGATATTGATCAAGACCATGACTTGAAGCTTCCATTGCTAAATGCGTAATACCAACAGCAGATAAATCGGCCAATTCAGCATGAAGGCTTTCTGTATCAGGCGTTGTCAAACGACCATAACGTTTAATACCTGGACCACTAACGCCCAATGTACCCAATGACGCGCAATTTGTAATACCTGCCAAATGCCAAAGCTGTTGCGTAAAAGAAACTGTTGATGTTTTACCGCTAGTCCCCGTTACCGCCACAATATTATCAGGCTGTAGCTTATAAAATTTCTTTGCGATGCTAGCAAAACTCTTACGTGTATTCTCAGTCTTAATAACAGTCACATGCTCAGGAATTTCTGGAAGCGCGACCTTATCATGAACAAGCAATGCTACTGCGCCATGATTGATTGCATCCGCAATATATTTTGTCCCATCTTCTTTACTACCTGGCATTGCCGCAAACAAATATCCCGCTTTAACAAGACGACTATCTGACGTAATCCCTTTAATCAAAACATCTTTATCTGTGTCTACTAAATTAGTGAGTTGCAATGTTTTTCTCCTTTTCAATCTGCTCTTTTGTTTTCACAAAACGAAGAAGGCTTTTTTCAATGTTCTTAGGCTTGGAAGGTAGTGGGATATTCAAGATAGAGACCATTGATGAAATTACGTTCTTCACCACTGGCGCAGCAACCCAACCACCAGTTGCATAACCGTAACTTTCTTTTGTCCCTTGTGGCTCATCCACCATCACATAAACAACGTAACGTGGCTCTTGCACGGGGAACGTACCGACAAAGGAAGAAATAAGACTCTTACGGTTATAACCGCCCACGCCTGGCTTTTCCGCTGTGCCTGTTTTTCCACCGACATAATATCCCTCAACATCTGCACTACGACCCGTTCCATCCGTTACAACTAACCTTAAAAGCTGGCGCATTCTGTGCGATACTTCTGGCGAAACAATGCGCACACTGGTTTTATTTGATGACTTTTTCGTGACTTTTTCTGAATTAGCCTCATTAAGAATAAGCGTTGGCTCAACATATTCACCGCCATTCACAATAGATGATACTGCACTCGTGAGCTGTAATGGAGAAACAGCTACACCATGACCATAGCAAGCTGTTAGAGTGTTAATATCACGCCAAGGGCTTGGCACAATTGGACGCCCCACTTCACCAATTTCAAAATTAACGTTCGTCAAAAGCCCTAAATCTTTATAAAAATTCTTTAGTTTTTCTGTACCAACCTGTTCACCCATCAAAGCAGAACCAATATTCGATGAATGCATAAACACTTCAGGAAGAGACATAATACGTTTTTCAGCATGGTAATCACGTATCTTATGACGCCCACGTTTTAATGGCTCTCGCGCATCAAAAACTTGCGCGATATTTCCATTCGTTGTTTCTAATAATGCCGCCGTTGAGAAAATCTTAAAAACAGAGCCTAACTCATAAACACCCAATGTTATCCGGTTAAACTGCGCATTATTATCTGCAGATTTATATTGCTGAGGATCAAAATCAGGAAGCGATACAGCGGCCAGAACAGAACCATCACGCACATCCATGATAACACCCGCACCGCCCTTGGCACTAAATTTTTCTATTGAAGCCATAATTTCACGGCGAAGCGCATGCTGCAAACGAACATCAATTGTTAACGTCAAAGCGTCATCATCATTTTCCAGCAATTCATTAAATGACGCCTCAATACCAGACAAACCCTGACCATCAACACCACTATAACCAACCATATGAACAGCTAATGGCCCTTGCGGATACAAACGACGATCTTCTTCTTTAAAATCAAGAGCAGGAATACCTAGCTGCAATACCTCACCCTGTTCTTCGGGCGTTAAATTTCTCTTAATCCAAACAAAACGTTTTTTGCTCTGCAATTTCTTAAGAACATCACCATATTGCAAATCAGGAAATACTTTTGTTAATTCCTTTGTTACTGTTTTAGGATCAATCACAAATTTCGGATCAGCATATAACGAAGCCGTCTTTAATGAACGCGCCAATAACACCCCATTACGATCAACGATATCTCCACGACGTGATATTTTCTCGTCTTTAATAGGTGCAACATATACTGCATCTTCACCTTTTTTTTGAAGTGCGCCTTGCAACACCATCAAATCAACAGAACGCGCAGCAACCAGCAGATAAGCACAAACAAACACCGCGCTCATCAAAACAATACGGCCGCGCGCCTGCTCTAATGAACCGCTACGCTCACCAATCATATGAAGCTTTTTACGTTGAAAGAGGTTCATACTATTCGCCCCCCTCCATATTTTCACCAACATTTTCTAAGAGCGCATCAAATGACCCGCGATCATACTGAACAGAGACCTCTCCATCGGACTGAGCTGCTGGCTCAATACGCGAAAAACTAACTGGCTTAGCCGATGGAAGAACAGGAACAACAGGTTCTGGAATGAGTGAGACATCATGAAAAATATCGATACTATCACCTTCGACATCACCCATACCAACACCCTCAATAGCTAACTTCTCTAGACGTTGAGGTCGATTTAAGTAATCCCATTCCGTTGACAAAACACGGATTGTTTCTTTTTCTTGCCCGACCACACTCTTCTTCTTCGCTAGCTGGCGCTCAACATCCTGCACAGATTGACTTGTCCAAAATAAAATTGCGCCAAAAGCAAAAGTAACAAATAATGTGAGAAGACCTGATATCTTAAACATATCCCCCCTCTTTTTTAGAGTTAGCAGTACAGAATGGGGGAGCAGATGTTCGAATTGCTACGCGCATTTTGGCGGAGCGTGAACGAGGATTTTCCTGAATTTCGGAATCGGATGGCAAGAATGCCTTACGCTTGATCAGCGTAAAAGAAGGAGATATCTCCTCATAAACTGAAGGGAGATATTTAGAAACATTTGGCGTACGGCCAGAATGCTTATTAAGGAAGGATTTAACAATACCATCTTCCAATGAGTGGAAGGAAACGACAATCAAACGACCTTCTTCATTAAGTAATTTTTCAGCCGCAGATAAACCACGTTCAAGCTCACCAAGCTCATCATTAACAGCAATGCGCAGCGCTTGAAACGTCCGCGTTGCTGGATCAATTTTATCTTTAGGCGATTTAAAAACAACAGAACGCACAATATCAGCAAGCTGCGCCGTCGCCTCAATACGTTCCTCAGAACGCTTTTCAACAATCACTTTTGCAATACGGCGCGACATGCGTTCTTCACCATATTGATAGATAACGTTCGCCAAATCTTCTTCTTTGTAATCATTAACGATATCCGCCGCCGTAAAGTCATCTGCACTATCCATACGCATATCCAAAGGCCCATCATTCTTAAATGAAAACCCACGATCCGCTTGATCGATTTGCATAGAGCTCACACCAACATCAACAACAAAACCATCAATTTTTTCAAAACCTACATCGCAGAGCAATTCTTGCGCATCGCCAAAACAACCTTTGATAAAAATAAAGCGATCACCAAACTCCGCCTTAAGTGCATCAACAGCAGGCTGAACTGTTGGATCACGATCAATCGCCACCACCGTACATTTTGAAGATTCTAAAAAGGCACGAGAATAGCCGCCAGCACCAAACGTGCCATCCACATAAACTTCACCATCTTGGGGCTTAAGCGCACCAAGAACATCATTCAACATCACAGAATAATGAGGAGAGTCAGCATGGGAAGCCATCACACTCATGATGCGCCCCCATTACCCTTCGGCACAGTCAAAGCATTTGAACGTACAGCTTTACGCGCATTGTTACGACGTTTCTCCAATTTATCAGGATTCCATATTTGAAATTTTTGCCCCAAACCAACAAAGGCCGCCCGTCCATCAAGCAAAGCAAATTCTGCCAAACCCTCTGGAAGAATAACACGACCATCACCATCTAAAGGAAGCTGAACCGCATCCGCAAAAATTGCTGTCGCCAAATCATCCTGCTCACTAGAGAAAAGATCAAAGTTATCGAGACGCTCCCCCAACTCTTCCATATAGGAATAAGCGAACCCCTCAAGACACTCATGATTATTTGATCTAAATAAAACAACGCCCTGAAAGCTCTGATCTGCCAAAGCCGCACGAAAGCCCGAGGGGACAGAAACACGTCCCTTCTTATCAACTTTATTCACATGCGTTGATAGAAATAGCGGCATACCGATTAAAATTCCTTATAAAATACACCAATAACGAAGAAGAATTCCCTAATCAAGGAAATTCATGGATATATATGGAATACCATGGAAAATTATGGATCGTCAACGAACACAAGGGCTATAAGCTTGTTTCATACACAAATAAATGCGCCCCTATTAACCCAGCTTATAAAACCGCCCAACAAACCAAATCAGGATGCAACATCACCATGCACAAAAAACAATGCTCCATTGCAATTATTATGACAAAATATCACTCAGAGTGACAAAATTCTATAAGTATCTGTTTTTGTTGTATTTTTTTGAAAATAACTCTTGCGTTATGAAAATAGTTATGTTAAATCTATGCACACTTAAGTAATCAACATTATCTGTGTAAGGGGAAAATACATTATGATAACAGCATTATTAATCATGGCTTTGGCAGTTAACGGCGGTCTTTATGCCGGAACAATTGCTTACTCAACATACAAATCAAATGAGTTTGGAAAAGCCATCACAATGTTAAAAAACTAAGACAGGGGCGCAAAAGCCGCGCCTGCTCTAAAAAAGAAAACGAAAAAACCGCTTAGTCATTATGAACTAGCGGTTTTTTTGTTATTCAGAAGGCATATAAGCCGGGTTCTGTCCCTAAAAAAGGGGATAATCATTCATCTGGGACGTTTATTACTAAACGCCTCAAGCGACCTACCCGAATGACAGGTGGAAAACACACCTATACGCCACTCCTATTTGGTCTTGCTTCCGATGGGGTTTACCATGCCAAAACTGTTACCAGCCTTGCGGTGCGCTCTTACCGCACCCTTTCACCCTTACCCAATAAATTGGGCGGTTTACTCTCTGTTGCACTTTCCGTTGGCTCGCGCCACCCGGATGTTATCCGGCATCGTGTCTTCGTGAAGCCCGGACTTTCCTCACAATTCTTTATAAATAAAGAAAAGCGCGATTATCCTGCCTTCTGAATAGCGCTGGTTTTATCAAACATGTGAGAAAAAATCAATAAAACTAAGAATATCGGGCAAGCAGCGTATAAAGCCGCGACTTTGTACGCGATGTCACCTCACCAGCATGACCACCGACAAAAACCTCTGGCTCAAAATGACGCTGAAATGCAAATAACGCCTTTTGCTGATCATCGGCATGATATCCAAAATCTTTAAGCGCTTGAAAAACATCAATACCTGTAGCTTTCACCGTATCTTCTACGGACACCTCTGGCCAAACACCAATACCGTGAGTCGCCAACTCTTTCCAAGGAAACAACTCACCAGGATCTTCTTTACGATCTGGCGCCACGTCCGAATGAGCCAGCACATTCTCCGGCAAAATATCGTGCCGTTCCATAATTTCTAAAGCGAGACCTTTAATCGCTTTAATTTGAACATCAGGAAAAGCCTCATACCCAAATTCATGCCCCTTATTCACGATCTCTATACCGATAGAATGCGAGTTGATGTTGGTTAAATTCCGCCAAGCACCCGCCCCCGCATGCCATGCACGCTTATCTTCGTCGACATGTTTATAAATCGTACCATCGACATCAACAGTGTAATGTGCGCTGACTTCTGAAGCTTCGTCAGTTAAACGATCCAATGCCTCTTGCGCCGTTTTCATACCTGTATAATGCATCAGCAAAATTGACGGCTTAACATCGCCACGATCATTATAATTGGGAGAAGGTTTATCGATTATCTTCATGCGTTTGATAGATCCTTTTCTTTCACCCACCATAACATGACAAACCCAACGACCCAGAATAAAACAATCGTGGCCATACCCGCTTGCTGTGTTGCAAAAGCCGTTGTTGCCAACCCGAAAGAAAGCGGCCCAAGAAACGAAATGGACTTACCTGTAAAAGCATAAAAACCATACGCCTGCGTTAAAATATGTGGCGGTGAAAGCCTTGCCACCATCGTACGGCTTGCCGCTTGAACAGGTCCCATAAAAATACCAAGAACCATAGACAGGCCAATGAACACATACTTATCAGACGTAAGAAGAATTATACCGCCAACAACAATCAAACCAACAAGCGAATAAATAATCGTTTTCTTTGATCCAATCGCATCATCAAGAAACGCAAAGCCAAATGCACCAAGGCCTGCCGCCACATTTAAGCCAATAGCAAAGATCAAAATTTCGGTAAAATTCATACCAAATTGCCCGGCTGCATACACACCGCCAAGCGCAAAGAGTGTCACCAAACCATCACGATAAATTGCACTCGCAATCAAAAATAAAAACAAGCTTTTGAATTCTTTAATATGATGAAAACTATCAATGAGCTGCTTCCACCCATCACGCACAGCGGAAGGTAATGCCTCCTCATCCGCGGCCTGATCTTTAACAAAAAGGAAAAGAGGCAACATAAAAACCAAAAACCAAAGCGCAATGAATGGTCCAACAATTCTTATGTGCTCATTCTTTTCTTTTGACAACTCAAAGATCGGCGCGATATCACCAAGCCCAACAAAGACAAACAAGCAAACAACGAGCGATGCAAGACCCCCCATATATCCAAGCGCCCAAGCCCAACCTGAAAGCCTTCCCTTCATATGTGGTGGCGCTATATTGGGCAACATTGCATTATAAAAAACCTGTCCAAGCTCTAATCCTAAATTGGCAATTGCCACCAATATAAGAATCAAAACAATATTTTTTGACCCATCCGGATTTTCAGAAAACCAAAGAAGTGATGTCGCAACAATGCAAAGAGCAGAGAAAAATGCGATCCACTTCTTACGGCTGCCGGCATGATCGGCCACCGCTCCTAAAAATGGGGCAAGAAGAGCAATCGCTACACCAGAACCCGCAATAGCGTAACCCCAAAGCGCACTCCCCTCAATTTCATCACCAACGAGACTTTTTGAGAAATACACTCCATATATAAAGGTGATAATCACCGTACCAAAAGCCGTATTAGCCCAATCATATAAACACCATGAAAAAGCTGATTTTTTTGAATATTTAATCTGGGATGTGGTTAAAACAGCCATTTTTCAAAAAATAATTGACATAACTTTACAAAAGGGTTAACAATTCGTTAATTCCAAGCATAACGATTCTAATTACTCAATAATTAGTACGACAAATACAGCTATAAAAACAGGATTTACCATGAATAAAGCACAAACAATAATAAAGCGTTCACTTATTATCACATTCGCTCTTATTCTAGGGTCAACCCTACAGACAAACGCTAAACCTGCACCAAATAGCATTACTCTTATTACAGAGAAAAATCAGACCATGTCTGCTCTATTGGAAAATCGCTCTGAAATGCAGGAAACTATTGCCTTTATGCATGAACACATCAGCGAAAATGCCGTTTTCGAAATGAGCATGAGTAATGAAACAATGCCTGCAGATATGCAAGGTCAAAACATCAAAATGGATAAAGCGAGCTACATTAACAGCTTTATTCAAGGCACTCATTTTGTAGATCAATATAAAGTGTCAATTAAAACAGTCGATGTGCAACCTTCCAAAGACAATAAAACCGCCATTTCCAAAGAAATTATGATCGAAGAAGGGTTGATTCTTAACCCACGCAATCTACAAGAAGAAGGAAAACCCTTCATCAGCACAACAAGCTGTACGACTCTTCACCAATTGGACGGAGAAAAAGCAATTTCTGTGAAAGCTCAATGCCACACAGACACAAGTTTTCTAACAACTACTTAAAATAAAAAATTTCCCAATCCTTACATACCGTAGCATTTATTGTGTTACGCACATCCTTTCGCACAAACACTTAACATATTTACTTTTTCGTAATCTTTTTACGTTTAAATCAATAGTTAAGGGACGACTAAGTCACAAATTTTATTTCTTACGAAGGGACAAATAACAATGAAATACTTATCTTTACTATGCGGTCTAGCCGTTTTAACTTTTACTGCGCCAGCACAAGCAAGCGAGCGCCTAAACGTTGGTGAACTTCACAATTTTGTGGCAAATCTGAATGTTGCCGTAAATAACTCGGATCTCCGTGAAGGCCATCATTCACTAGATCGCATGATTGCAGCAAACGCGACATTCGAGAATAACGTGAATGCATATAATAACCGCTATTTAGTGAATAATCCATATGCCTATAACCATTACGGATATCGTTATCCATATGCGTATAACAACTACTATGCAAAAACAGGTTTTCAAGCTTTAGGAAAGTGGGATCAAATCTCTGTTCTTGAAACAAAGAAGCGTACAATCCCTGGTTATAAGGGAACATTCGAACTTGGCGCTTTGACTATTGCGCCAATAGGCGACACAGCAGTGATTGATGTAGACTTTAAGGAACATAGCCTTGCTTATGCGTCAACTTATGCACCGTATTACTACAATCATGCAGCGCTGAATGGTCACTCAAAATGTAAAATGCACGTGGCAAAGCAGAATGATACTGTTTACATGACACGTATGTACTGTAATACGAACACGAATTTACCGCTTTAATAACGCTGTAGTACATAAAGTTTAATTAAAGAGGGCTTTTTGCCCTCTTTTTTTGTATCCTTTTAAAAAAGAACAGCGAATAGAACACAATGAAACATTTTACACTTCTCTTTGTAATCCTTGGTACCGTATGGACATTCGCGCCCCTAACCTCAAAATCTATGGAAGTGAGTGAGACCATCATGGAAACTATGCCAGAAAATGCCGCTGTTGCCACTTTTGCAGGAGGATGCTTTTGGTGTATTGAAAGTGAATTCAGAAGCCTAGAGGGCGTATTATTCACCTTAGTCGGTTATGAAGGCGGAGAGCTGCAAAACCCAACCTATCGTGACATCACAACAGGTAAAACAGGCCACGCAGAAGCGATTGAAATTCATTATGACGCCGATAAAATCACATACCGCGAGCTTTTAGATCATTTTTTAAGAAAAGCGCACGATCCAACCCAAAAAGATCGTCAGGGCGTTGATGTGGGATCACAATATCGCTCTGCAGTCTTCTACCATAATGATGGGCAAAAAGCGGAAGCCGAAGCCGCAATTACCGCAGCACAAACCGACAAAGTTTGGAAGAAACCGATTGTGACCGAAATTTCACCAAAATCAAAATTTTGGCTAGCTGAAGACTACCACCAACAATATTATGAGAAATACAAAGAAGAAACAGGGCGCGATCACGTCCGCGTTCTCTTTAAGAAAAAAAACAAGTAAAAACCTCTTTATAAGCCTCCATCTTTGCGGTAAAAGAAGGCAAATAAAGGATGTGGTGTTATGAACCTTACTTATACGGATGCTGTCGCAAAAGAAACAGCACCTATTTTTGAAATTCTTAAAGATCAATACGACCCAGAATATTGGGAAACAATTGCTCCATATATTTCCGAGATCAACCGTCTCAAACAAGAAAAAAATGCAGTTATCCTAGCGCATAATTATATGACACCAGACATCTTTCATGGCGTAGCAGATATTGTTGGAGACTCCCTCGCGCTCGCTCGTGAAGCCGCAAAAACAGATGCTGACTTAATTATTCAATGCGGTGTTCATTTTATGGCAGAGACATCAAAAATGCTCTGTATGGATAAGAAAGTCGTTATCCCTGATATGAAAGCGGGATGTTCATTAGCCGAGTCTATTACAGCCGCTGACGTTAAGCTTCTTCGTGAAAAATACCCCGGCGTGCCAATCGTCACATATGTGAACACCTCTGCGGAAGTAAAAGCTGAAAGTGATTATTGCTGCACATCTGGTAATGCTGTTCAAATTGTAAACGCTTTAGATAGTGACACCATCCTTATGATCCCAGATCAGTATTTAGCGCAATACACGCAAGGCCATACAGATAAGAAAATTTTGACGTGGGAGGGAAGCTGTGAGGTTCATGAAAAATTCACAGCCCAAGACATTATTGATTTCCGTGAGCGTTACGAAGGGGTTCAAGTCATTGCACATCCAGAATGTCCTCCAGAAGTACTGGCTGAAGCGGATTTCACAGGATCTACACAACAAATGATTGATTTTGTTGAAGGCGAAAAACCGACGCGCGTTGTTCTTATTGCTGAATGTTCAATGAGTGATAACATCGC
>PANS01000022.1 GCA_002708415.1 Micavibrio sp.
CGCAGAGGGCGCACGTAATTTTACGCAGTGCGATAGCTTATTAATCGGTGATCAATGTGGCGCGCATACCGTGCCGTATGTTGAAACCAAAAATCCAACCGCGCAGTTAGAGCACGAAGCAACAACAAGCAAGATCAGCGATGATCAGCTTTTCTATTGCCAACAACGTGGTATTAACGAAGAAGAAGCGTTAGCCTTAATCGTTAATGGTTTTTGCCGTGATGTGATGCAACATCTTCCGATGGAATTCGCCGTAGAGGCGCAAAAACTCGTTGGGATTAGTTTGGAGGGGAGCGTTGGGTGAGTGCTTATGTTTATATCATTACGAACAAGAAAGATGGGACACTTTATATTGGTGTGACATCAAACTTACAAAAACGCGTTTGGGAACATAAAGAAAAAATAATGAGCGGGTTTAGTAAAAAATACAATTTGGATAGGCTCGTTTATTTTGAGGTTTTAGATGATGTTGAAAATGCAATACATCGGGAAAAGCGCTTAAAGAAATATAAAAGAGAAGCAAAAATAAAGTTAATAGAAAAAGAGAATAGTCAGTGGGCAGATTTATACGAAAATATATGCGCTTGATATGTTATCACCAAATACGCTTAATACGTCATCACCTGAATTTTCGATTAGAAAATTCTAAGGTGATCTTTGGCGGACAGATTCCCTTAGAATTTAATAAATTAAATTCAGGGAATGACGATCAAAATAAAATGGAGGGGAGTGTTGGTTAAGTTTAAGGCATTCTTGGCTAAATATCCGCGTGCGTGGTTGGTGGTTCAAATCTTATGTTTGATTTGGGTGATTCTTTCTTTTTCTTCAACACACCTTTTACACTTGAACGGTAATATTTATACTAACTCTGCATCTCCAGAACGGAAGTTGATTCGTGAACGTAATACAGAGATTAATAAAGAGTGGAAGGCTTTTCGTTCTCATTATAAACACGTAAGTAAAGACAGTAAGCATACTGAAATGATCTTTATTAATAAGCATTTTGATAAAAGTTACTTATGCGTAAAGACCGGTTACTTCGGAATGACGTATAAATGTACAAATAAAATACTAGAAATCATAACTGGCTATCCTTTAAGCATATTCGCTTATTTTATTGCTGGTTTTTTAACGTTTAAATTATATTTTTGTGTGTTTGCATTGCTGATAGCGTTACCAATTTTTATCTCAATAATTTTTATTATAAATATGATTTTTCAAGGAAGAAAAAATGACAAATAACGAACAAACATTATCACAAGAGCCGCGTCAGGCGATGCAGGACATGCTGACCATTACTGAGGAGTTGATGGCACGTATTGAAATGGAAACGGCGGCGCTGGCGCAAAATGATGGCACAGCCTTTTCAATGAATGAGCCTGATAAAGAGCATGTCGCGAGCATATATGATAAAGCCGCTGCAGAATTTCACGGACGCCTTGCTGAATTTCAAAACGTGGATAGCGCGCTTATGAATAAGCTTCAAGAAGCCAATGCCTCTTTGCGTCAATCCATGTCGAACAATGTGCGTTTGCTTGAAAAAGTAGACGCTAAGAATAAGAAGGCTAATTAATATTTAGGAGAATCATCATGGAAATGCTTGATGAAAAACAAGAAAAGCAAGCCAAGAAAATCTTTTACCGTACGGCCAATATTGGCGGTATCGGTGTTGGCATGTTTATTCTTTCTCTCATTGCGCCGTTGATCAATAATGTTGGTATTACGGGTGATTTTCAGGCTTTGTTCGTTAAATATGGCCTGATTTGTATTGGTTATGTTGTTTTGATGATTGTTTTCTTTGTGTTTATGCGCAAACAAATCATGGCGTTGAATATCTTTATGCAATGGATTGTGTTGCCAACGATTGCCATTCTTTTTGCAATGGATGCTTATGGTCTTTTTACGGGTAGTGATGGTTAAGAAAGGAATATTGTTATGAACACTTGGTGGCTATTTGCAATTATATCAGGCGCAGGTCTCGCAACGCGCAACCTCTCATTCAAGGCGGCGGGCGGTCAAATCGATGCTGCATTAGCGGCGCTTGTTTTATCGATAGCGATGACTGTTGTTTCTGTTGGCTATTATGCGGTGAATCGCTTTCACACGGCGCAACCCTTTTTGCCAGAAAATGTACCGATGCAGCCCTTGATGCTTTGTATTGTTGCGGGTATTGGGGTGGCTGCGGCAAATATTTTCTTGGCTTTGGCGTATAAGCAGGGGGGGTATGCCTCGCTAACGGCGATCTTGCAAAATGGTTTTTCAATTGTTGTGACGTTAACACTCGGCTTTTTGCTTTTGTCTGAAGTCATTAAACCGGTGCAGCTTTTAGGAATTCTCGTCACTTTTGGCGGTATGTGGATGATCACCACAAGTAAATAATTAGGAAAATAAAATATGATTGAAATTAAAAACTTAAGCGCCGAAATTGACGGCAAAGAAATCTTAAAAGGTCTTGATCTTTCGATTGGTGAAGGTGAAGTGCACGCGATTATGGGGCCAAATGGCGCAGGTAAATCGACACTGTCCTACGCTCTTTCTGGTCGTGATGGTTATGAAGTGACTGGTGGTAACGCGAGCCTTGATGGTGAAAATATTCTTGAGCTTGAGCCTGATGAACGCGCGGCGGCGGGCGTGTTCTTGGCGTTTCAATATCCTGTTGAAATTCCAGGTGTGCAAATGACAACGTTTTTAAAAACGGCCGTGAACTCTGTTCGTAAGGCGCGCGGTGAAGATGAGCTGGATGCACTCGGTTTTTTAAAGCTGATGAAGAGCACCTGTAAGAAGCTTAATATTTCAGAAGAGATGATGAAGCGTGCTGTGAATGTTGGTTTTTCTGGCGGAGAGAAAAAGCGTAATGAAGTGCTGCAAATGGCAATGTTAGAGCCTAAATTTGCTGTTTTGGATGAAACAGATTCAGGCCTTGATATTGACGCCCTTAAAATTGTGGCTGATGGAGTGAACGCATTGCGTGCGCAAAACCGTTCATTCCTTGTCATTACGCATTACCAACGCTTGCTTGATTATATTAAGCCAGATCACGTTCATGTTCTTGCCGATGGTAAGATCGTCAAATCTGGTGGCCCTGAACTAGCACTTGAGCTGGAAGAAAAGGGTTATGCCGAATTTTCAAAAGAAGAGGCTGCCTAGATTATGAGCGCCGTTATTAAACTCAGTAATCGTTATAAGGCCGAAACGTCTGAACTTGTATTAAGCGGATGGGATGCTTATGTGGCTGAAACGACTGCGCCTGATTGGGTACAAGCGCTTCGTAAACGTGGCGCAGAAAAAGTGCGCATGATGGGTTTGCCTACACCAAAGTTAGAACGTTTTAAATATTTTAATGTACCCGCTTATCTTAAAAAAAATGCGCTTGAATTTGGCGCGGTGAATATTGAACTATCCGGCAATACTGAATATGTGTCGGAGCTTGGCGCATCATACGCGCATGCCTTTGTTCAAAATATGTTGGAAGCTACGCCCGCAGGTGAAGAAAAATATGGCGATACAATGCTTTGGGATTTGGCCAATAGTGTTGTGGCAAACGGTCATGTAATTGATATTCCTGAGCGCTCAAAAAATGAAAAGCCGTTGAAAATAAAAATTAAAGGTGAGGCCGGAAAGGCTTTTTCTACGCGCCAAATTATTCGCCTTGGTGATAATGCGGAGTTTTCCGTTATAGAAAGCCATACGGGTGAGGGCGCGTATTGGAATAATGCAGTGACGCAAATTAAAATCGGAAAAGGCGCGCGCTTGCGTCATTATCGTCTTCAAGAAAATAGTGATGAAAGCCTGTACACACAAAATATGCATATTCAAATCGAAGAAGGTGGTTCTTATGAAGCCTTCACTTTAGCGAATGGTGCGAAGTCTAGTCGTAATCAAGTACATGTTGAGTTGCTTGGTGAAAATGCAGAAGTCTTTATCAATGGTATTAATTTACTGGATGGTAAGCAGGTTGGTGATGCGACGATTACGGTTGAGCACAAAGCGCCAAACTGTCTATCAAAACAAAACTATCGTTCTGTAATTGCGGATCAGGCCGTTGGTGTATTCCAAGGCAAGGCGCACGTGCATCAAATCGCACAAAAGACAGACGGCTACCAATTCGCCAAGGCTTTACTTCTTTCGCCGCAAGCGACGATGAATACAAAGCCAGAGCTTGAAATCTACGCAGATGATGTAAAATGCTCACATGGGGCGACGACAGGCCAGCTTGATGATGAAGCAATGTTTTATATGCGCTCGCGCGGCATTCCAGAAAAGAAAGCCAAGGCGCTTTTGATTGAGGCGTTTATCGGTGAGTTATTTGAAGAAATTACATGTGAGACTATGCGTGAAGAAGTGTCAAAACGTGTATCTGAATGGTTAGAAAATCATGAGTAATGCTCTTGCAACATATCGCGCTGATTTTCCTGCGCTGAATGAGCCTATGAATGGCAAACGTCTGGCATATATGGATAGCGCATCTTCTGCGCAAAAGCCGCAAGTGGTTATTGATGCGATGAATGATGTTTTAACGCACAGTTATGCGAACATTCACCGTGGCCTTTATGCTAATTCGCAAACCACAACGCAGTTGTACGAAGATGTGCGCGTTAAGCTTGCTAATTTCATTAACGCAAATAGCGAAAATGAAATCGTATTTACACGCAACTCAACGGAAGCAATGAACCTTGTTGCGCAGAGCTGGGCACGTAACATATTGCAAGCTGGCGATGAAATTATTCTCACCACCATGGAGCATCACGCGAATATTGTGCCGTGGCAGATTTTAGAAGAACAGATCGGCATTCAATTAAAAGTTGTTCCTATTTTAGAAGATGGTTCATTAGATTTTGGTGCGTTTATGGCGCTACTTTCATCAAAGACCAAGCTCGTCACGCTCGTCCACATTTCAAATAGTTTGGGCACGGTAAACCCCGTTAGAAAAATCGTTAAAGCGACCAAAAATTTTGATGAGAATATTATTTGTATGATTGATGGATCACAATCTGCGGTTCATAGCAAAGTTGATGTGCAGGATTTGGGTTGCGATTTCTTCGCGCTGACAGGGCACAAACTTTACGGCCCGAATGGCGTTGGTATTCTTTGGGGTAAGTTTGACCTGCTTAATTCTATGCCTCCATTTTTAGGCGGCGGCGATATGATTGAAACTGTTTCCTTTGATGGCACGGTTTATAAAGCGGCGCCTTTTAAATTCGAAGCAGGTACGCCAGCGATTGTTGAGGTGATAGGTCTTGGCGCGGCAATAGATTATCTTAATGCAATAGGTATGGACGCGATTGCCGTACATGAAAAAGAAATGCTCAATTATATGGTGCAGAAACTTGGTACGATTGAAGGGCTTAATTTTTACGGGACAGCGCAAGAGAAAGCGGGCATTATCTCTTTTACGGCGGATTGGGCACATATAAGCGATATAGCGATGATCTTGGATCAACAAGGTGTGGCGCTGCGGACGGGACATCATTGTTGTATGCCATTGATGCAGGAATTGGGCATTGAAGGCACTGCGCGGGCTTCTATCGGGCTTTATACGAATAAAGAAGATATAGATCAGTTAGTAAGCGCTTTGGAAAAAGCGAAGGAGATGCTTTCATGAGTAAAATGGAACAAGTAGCCGATGAGAATATGGTGAAAAACGCCGTTGGTGGCGAAGATGAGTACGATGCTTTGGCCGTACCGCCAAATGTTGAATTGACCGAACATGCACTGACGCCTTTAATTGTTGCCGCGCTTAAAGAGATTTTTGACCCTGAAATCCCTGTGAATATTTATGAGCTAGGGCTTATCTATAAGATCGATGTTAACGATAAGAATGACGTTTACGTTGAGATGACTTTGACGTCACCCGCGTGCCCAGTGGCGCAAGAAATGCCGCAATGGGTACAAGGTGCGATCTTTCCAATCGATGGCGTTAAGAACGTTGATGTTGACATTGTTTGGGATCCAACGTGGGATCCGTCGATGATGGCTGAGACAGCGAAACTTCAACTGAATATGTTTACGTGAGGATATGATGAGCCTAGAACCAGTTCAAATTACAGATAACGCCGCCCAAAAGATCATAGAGAAAACAGCGCTTAATTCGGAAGCGGTTGGTTTGCGCCTAACGGTTAAGACAACGGGTTGTTCAGGTAATTCTTACCAGATGGAACACGTTCTTGAAGAAGACCTTTCCAAAGACGATAAATTTGAAAAAGATGGCGCCGTTTTATTTATCCCTAAAATGCATAGCTGGATGCTGTTTGGTACCGAAATCGATTATGAAGACGGAAAAATAAGCTCCGGCTTTACGTTTTCTAACCCAAATGAAGCGGGACGCTGTGGTTGCGGCGAAAGCTTTACTGTTGAGCGTTAGGGTGATTGCCGCGTCGCTACGCTTTTCGCAATGACAAATTTCAAATAATAAAAAAGGCCGCGAAAATATCGAGGCCTCAATTACTACATTTATAACGAAAATAGTTCGTAAATCAGATGCTAATTAAGCAACCTGGATGTTACCAGCTGATTTCTTACCGTTGTTTTCTTCGATTTCGAAAGTCACGTTTTGACCTTCTGGTAATTCACGGATACCTGCTTTTTCAAGCGCAGTGATGTGAACAAAGATGTCGTTTCCACCTTCAGCAGGCTCAATAAAGCCATAACCTTTAGTTGGGTTGAACCATTTTACTTTTCCTTCAGCCATTTTTATCTCCTTATGGTCTGAAACCTCTGTTATTTACCCTCTGATCATCGTTGCGTCGTCATTCATGTACATCGTTGTACACTTCATTCCTTGCGCCTTGTCAGAAAATAAATTCCAAAAGGTTTGGTTTTTTAAAAAGAGTTTCTTCTTAGTTAGTCTCTTACTCTTATTTAAAACAGGCTAGTCAAAACGGTTAATCTTAGCGAATAAGTCTCAAGCAGCAGGTCGTCATAGTCGTAGTAGAGTTATAAAAAATTCACTCAAAAGTCTTATACTCTCAAATGCGAGTTATAGCAAGCGATTGCTTTGTGTTGTAAATCTTTAGTCATTGCGAGGAATGAAATTGCGCGGCAATCTGATTTATGTGAGTTAAAGAGATTACTTCACTGCGTTCGCAATGACGTTATTGAGGGTAACCTATTGATTTTAAAGGCTGATTGGCGAACCCAGTTTGTTTGAAGAATTTTGAAGCGGGGTGCTTTTTATACCCCAGATAAAACAAAAGGCCCCAAAAGGCCTTTTACTAAAAATATTTTAACTCAAAGGAATTAAGCTGGACTCTGTCCAGATATCACCGGCGCTGTTGTGTAAGCGGGCGCTTCTGTAGGAATTACTGTGCTTTCTACACTAATTTCATTTGAGTAAGCTGGCATTGCAAGCGCTTCAACTGCTGGATTAGCTGCATCTGCAGCATTTCCTGCTGCTAAGCTAGCTACCTGCATTACTGCTCCTGCTAATACGTTTGATAAAACTGCCATTTAATTACTCCTTCTCTATTTACCAGCATATACATCGTAAAGCTCTTGATCTGAGGCGTTATCTAGATATGCTCTATAGACATTACTATGCCCTAATTGCTCCATTCCGTCAAGTAAAACAGAATAAAATGAAGAATTAGTTAATTCCTTAAGGACTTTACAAATGTGAACTACGGAATCCAGAGCTTTTGCATGCATTATAGCAGCGTATTTAACGATATCTTTTGTGGGGTCTGGAGCAATGTTTCCACATAAATGTTGATCGGCCTCCCTTAACCCTTTTATAAGCTCTAAAACAATTTCAGGTTTTGCTTTATCTATTTTTCCAGGAACTTGGAGGTAAATTATGCCTGTTTGAGGGTTGAATCCTGATGCACCATTTCCCTTCATTACATGAATGGGAATGTTATGAGTCGTATGTATTTTGGTTAAGTGAAAGCCTGTAGTTGATTCTTTAATTATTTCGAAGGCTTGGTTAAGAATTTGCTCGCTATAAGGGTGCCCATAGTTAATAGCATTCACATTCGTGCCACGGTCACCAAAGGCGCTTTTTGCGCTTGCGCCGCTATTTTCTGTGTTTTCTGTCGTATCGTTCATAATATTCGTTTTTTCCCCAATAATCCTAGACTAAAGCCTCTGGCAGGCCTGAATCAAGCATTTCATTCATAATCATTTTTTGATCCAGCATGGTAACACGGCCTTTTTTCGTGACCTCGATTGTGGCGCGCAGGAGCTGGCTTTCAGTATAAATTTCGGTTTCAACCGCATATCCACCGTCATTATTGACTAAAATTGCGGCAGGTTTGTGGTTTCTCATCACAGAGGCATAAGCCATTGGATCGAGAGAATCGAGCAAAGGCATGTCATGTGGGTCTTTTATGACGGTAATATCGTCCATATCGTTTTCAGAAACATGGGCATAATAAAATACGAGATAATCAATAAGGTTTTCTGGTGTTAAATCGAGCTTACCTTTGTCATTTGCCGCATGAATAGGCTCGGCTGTGCCGTCCATATAATGAAAAAACGTCCCATCGCCCAGATATTCAAACGAAAAAGAGGGGAGTGAGGCGTAATTAGTCACTTTGAACAGGAAAAAATCTTTATAAAAAGGAAGAAAAGCGCGTGTAACCTCGCTAGAACCGATGTTAAACAGCCCCATATCGGCAGCAGACTTAACGCTGTCGATGACTTGTAACGAGCTATCTCTATCCAATCTCTGCCAATGCATGGCTAATGTTTCTCCCCAGAAACGTTGAGTTTTTTAATACTATAGCAGATTCATTTGAAACCTCTATAGCCCCCGCCTAAATTTAATTCTAGGTCGGGATGAAAGACGTTATCAATTTTTAAAAACAAAATGCAAATTTTTGGCACTGTTTTTGACAGTTTTTTAAAAATAATTTTCACTGTCATTCCGAATGTATATGAGGAATCTTATTTGCGGAAGGAGATTCCTCATCGCTAACGCTCTGTCGGAATGACGGTGGTAGGCGGGATAATTTCGAGCAAGAATTCTGGTTTTGTACCCTCTAGGTGCGCTTGTGTGCTGATGCTTTGGCGCCATTTGCGTGCGCCAGGAAGGCCTTGGAATAAACCAATCATGTGTCGTGTTATTGATTTCATGGGTGTTTCATAGAGTTCAGCCTGTTTGTAGATATACGGGATCATTGCTTCGACAATTTGTCTGCGTGAAAGCATGTTCTGTGTATTAAAGAATTCTTCTTCAATAGAACGTAAAAACCAAGGGTGTTGATAGGCTTCACGACCAATCATAACGCCATCAAAGGCTTTCAGTTTCTCTTTTGCGTCTTCTATCGTTCTTATGCCGCCATTTACAGGGAATGTAAGGTCAGGGAAGGCGGCTTTGATTTGCTTGGCAATGTCGTATTGTAAAGGCGGGATTTCGCGGTTTTCTTTGGGCGATAAGCCTTTAAGCCATGCTTTACGGGCGTGAATGATAAAGGTGTTACAACCGCCATCTTTAACGGTATCAATAAATTTTTCTAAAAACGCGTAATCTTCGCTGTCATCAATGCCGATGCGGCATTTTACGGTGACAGGAATGGAAACAGCATCTTTCATCGCTTTGACGCAATCTCGTACGAGTTCGGGCTCGCGCATTAAGCACGCGCCAAAGGCACCACTTTGAACGCGTTCGGAAGGACAGCCGCAATTAATGTTGATCTCGTCATACCCTGCGTCTTCTCCCATTTTTGCTGATAGGGCGAGGTCTTTCGGATCTGAACCGCCCAGTTGTAAGGCGAGGGGGTGTTCTTGTTCACTGTAACGTAAGAAGCGCTCTTTTTGCCCGTTGAGAAGCGCGCCTGTTGTCACCATTTCAGTGTAAAGCAAAACAGAGGGCGCGATTAAACGATGAAAATAACGGCAATGTCTGTCCGTCCAATCCATCATTGGGGCTACGCTTATATTGTCTGTTTTAAACTCTGTATTCATATCCATCTCTTGAATTTTCAAACGAATTAGCATATTTCATTGGCTATGGGGAAGAAAATCATACTCTTATTATCACTGATCGTTATTGGGGCTATTATGCCCCAAGAGGCGAACGCACAAGAAAATACTGTCGTTAACGGTTCAGGTCTGCCCATTCCACGCTTTGTGAGCCTTCGTTCGGATAAGGTGTTCGTAAGAACGGGGCCCGCCTTACGTTACCCTATCAAATGGGTGTTTCAACGTGAAAACCTGCCTGTTGAGGTCATTCAGGAATTCGACACATGGCGTAAAATCCGCGATCATGAAGGACAAGAGGGTTGGGTTCATCAGTCTTTAACGCAAGGAAAGCGTTTTGGCCTTATTAGGCTTGATGAAAAAGGCGGTGATGTTGTTCCTATGACGCGAAAAGCTGAAGCGGGATCAAAATCTGTCGCATTATTAGAAGAAAACGTTATTGTAAAGCTTGAGGAATGTTCTTTAACGCACTGCAAAGCATTGAAAAGTGGCTATAAAGGGTGGATTGAAAGAAAATTCGTTTATGGCATTTACGGATCAGAAAAATTGGATTAGAATCGTATTCGTGGTGTTCGCCACAACTTTTTCAAAACCTTAAGCCTTTGTCTGGGCTTTACCCACCCTAAGTTATTTATAACTTTCAACCCGAGTGATTGTACTCAATATGCTTGATTATATGAACAAGGCCGATGTGGCCATGCGCATAGGTGCTACGATTCAGGCTCTCTGCGCAGAAGAGGGGGCAAATGGCGCGCCTCAAACGGATGCGATGAAAGCGATGATGTTGCTATCAGGTATGCTGGTTGAAACGGCGTTCTTATTTGATAACGCAGAGGAAGCATTACAGGGGTCATTCGTTAAGCTTGCCAATATGTTGGCCTGTGAGCCTGTTCGCACGGAAATGGAATATGATGCGCTGCCACCCTCAACGATTATCGATTTTGATACAGAGATGGGGCGTTCTATGGCGCGCGAGTTCTTTGAGGACTGGCTCGATTGTGAATATGAATTCCACGATATGCTTCTTTTCATTATCCAGCAGTCATTTATGCGTTGGGAAGCCTTATCAGTGTTTGACCTGCAAACGCGCGCAGAGAGTTTCCGGCTTCTTGTTGAGGGGACTTATCGTGCGATGTCTTTTGAGCTTGGCGCGCAAGAATTATGCGATGTTATTATTGAACAAAAAATGGGCGTGGATGGTTGGAATTTAGCCGATAGCATCGCCTCATTATCGGGTTTGGCAGGACGTAAGCTGGCTTTATCACATGGTGGTATGGATCAATGCTGTTGGTTCCGCGGGAGCGATTTGCCCGATCTTCTCGATCAAACGGCCTATGTAATGACCCAAGAGGCCGTTCGTCTTGGAATACCAGCAAGCACGGATTGGCGTTTTGGATTACCAGCCAATGATGTGCCTGTTAATCCGCCGACAAGTCTTGTTAATCGTGTTGAGCCGCTTTGTCAGGGGTTCTTTGATGCCATTCATATGATGGATCAGCATGACCAAGCTGTTTGCGCAGCCAAAGCCGCAGGGCGCTTGCTTGCGGTCGCTTGCGGCGGCGAAAAGCCAGAATTAGAGCCAGCAATCGCCAAGCCATTATCGATGGCCGCTCTTACCGAGAGCTATAAAGGTGTTTGCGTTGAAAGCGCCGCTGTTAGTTATTAGTTCATCTGGTGCTTGGGCACAGCATGGTGTTGCTGCGCTTCAAAAGCAATATGGCCTATGGGAGGCATTTCTGGGTTTTGTTCTCTTTGTATTAATATCTCTCTAATGCGGTTAAATGGCACAAGCGTTTCTAAAATTTCGTGTCTTCTGAAGCCATTGTCGGGAGGAAGGGTTAGGCAGAATCTTGAAGGAATTGGCATATCCATAGCTTCAACTCTTCTTGTTAAAAGCGCTCGATCTATTTTGGCAGCAGCCATGGCGGCTGCTTGCATAACACGGTTTTCGGGTGTTTCATCGCCTGATGTGTCTTGAAAAAACGATGGTGTTGTTTCTGTTAGGCTTTTAATCCATATTTGGCCGAGCTTATCGGCATCAGCTTGAAAAACAAAGTCATCTATAGAAAAAATTGTTGCGCTTGGCTCGTGTATTAAGACTTCCTGCCTATTTGTATTTGGAAGTGGAATAACTTCCGCAGTTCGTAATTTCATGCTTACTGAAAAATATGCGCCTTGAAGTTCTGACATATTATTACTCTCCTGAAATATTATTATTACTTATGTTTCATAAGATAAGCGGAAAGCGTATGGCTGTGTCAAGATTATCGCAATAAAGATAAACAGTTTATTTCATGTCATCTATACTTGACCCATAAAAATAGGCGGGTTAAGAGTCTTTTGGCTATATAAACGCTCAACACAGACCTAATTGAAAGTAGAAGAAATATGACGTTTACACCGAAATCCAGCTATTCTTACGAAGAGATCATCGAGTGCGGCGAGGGTAAGCTTTTTGGCCCTGGTAATGCTCTACTTCCATTACCGAATATGCTGATGATGGATCGTATTACGAACATCACTATCGATGGCGGCGCGCATGGTAAAGGTCAAGTTGTAGCTGAATTCGATATTACGCCTGATCTTTGGTTCTTTGATTGTCACTTTAAGGGCGATCCAGTAATGCCGGGTTGTCTTGGTCTTGATGCTTTATGGCAGCTCACAGGCTTTTGGCTTGGTTGGACGGGTGCGCAAGGCTCTGGCCGCGCAATTGGTGTTGGTGAAGTGAAGCTAACTGATCAAATTCTACCGACAGCCAAAAAAGTTGTTTATACTGTAGACATCAAACGCTTTATCAATCGTAAGCTTGTTCTGGGTGTTGCCGATGGCCGTATCGAATGTGACGGTAAGCTCACCACTGAAGTTTTTGACATGAAGGTTGGCTTGTTCGATAATTCGGGCAATTAAGCTTTTTTGAAAGTTAGTCTGCTTAAGGCGTCTTCAATATCTGATTGATCGGTATGTTTGATTAAGGCCCATATGCATGTGCTCAATACAATACAGCTACAGATGAGCATTGAAGGCACATCAAATATTACTGAATGAATAATCCATAAGATTTGTGATAGCGCGGTTGTTGCTCTAAATAAGATAACGCAATCTCTATAATAACATGCGGTTCCGATGAAAACGGCGGCTATAATTATGAGCGTGTCGGCCATATGGCTAATTTCTACGGCAATAAGTAATATAATTAATGCTGTTGTTATAAATGTAAGAGCGTTGTTGTATTTATGATTTAAGGTGATGCAGCCGATTCCTCGAACAATACTAAGGCCAATAGAAATTGCGGCCATAAATAATCCTAAATCTACATAAATATATAAGAAAACGACACTCGATAAAGTATAGAAAATTATTGATGTTTTAGGGCTTTTATAAAGTCCCGCTAAAATAAAAAAGCATATGGGTAGTATTTCAATAAACGTCATTCTTGCCTCGTAAAAGACAATCATGCGCTAAATATTTTAATTTTTTATGTAATTTAGATTGTATTTTATCTAATTTTTTACTGGTTGGGTTGATATGAGTTATTGTAAGGGAAAAAGTCCTCTTTATTTCAGCCTTCATGCGGTTCATTTCTTATTTGTTTATTAGCCATGAATCCGCTACAACATCTTCATGACAAATACAAAAAGACGCGTCGTAGTGACGGGATTAGGTATCATTTCTTGTATTGGCAATGATACTACAGAAGTTCTAGCCTCTTTGAAGGCTGGTAAATCAGGAATTTCAGCAGCACCGGAATATACGGAACTTGGTTTCCGTTCGCAGGTGCATGGTAAGCCGGACATTGATCTGGCAGCAAACATTGATAAACGGTTGTTCCGCTTTATGGGTGATGGCGCGGCGTATACGCACCTTGCTATGGAGCAAGCCATTGCGGATGCTGGGCTTGGTGAAGATATTGTTTCAAATGAACGCTCAGGGATCGTTATTGGTTCTGGTGGCCCATCAACAAAAACTGTTGTTGCTGCTGCGGATATTACCCGCGAAAAAGGCCCGAAACGCGTTGGTCCGTTTGCTGTTCCAAAATGTATGAGCTCCACTTGCTCTGCGACAATCGCGACAAACTTTAAAATTAAAGGCGTTAATTATTCTATTTCATCGGCTTGTTCAACGTCTGCGCACTGTATTGGTAATGCGGCGGAGCTTATCCAATGGGGTAAGCAAGACGTTATGTTTGCTGGCGGTGGTGAAGA
>PANS01000023.1 GCA_002708415.1 Micavibrio sp.
GCCTCAGGTGCTTGTGCCTCAGGTGCTTGTGCCTCAGGTGCTTGTGCCTCAGGTGCTTGTGCCTCAGGTGCTTGTGCCTCAGGTGCTTGTGCCTCAGGTGCTTTAATCTCTTCCTTTGCAACCTTCGCAGGAACAGCCGCAGGTGTTGTATCATTTGCCGCAGAACCTTCACCAATTTGACCAAGTAAAGCGCCAACTTCAACATTTTCACCTTCTTGAACAACAATCTGGCTCAACGTTCCTGCCGCAGGGGCATTGACTTCCAATGTCACCTTATCTGTTTCAAGCTCTACAATCGGTTCATCGGCTTCAACATGATCGCCTTCTTTTTTAAGCCATGTTGCAACAGTAGCCTCCGATACAGATTCTCCTAAAGTAGGAACAGTGATTTGTGTCATTTTCTTTTCTTTCTTTTTCTACAATGTATTAGTTGGAGCAGGTAAAACACGCCCATGTTCTACACGATCTAAATATTTATTTAACTTCACAACTTCCACAAAAGACGATTGATCCTCGTGCGCTGTCAAATCGTGACAAAGAGGTTTTGTGTCGTTCGACAAAGGAAAACCATATACAGCTCTAAAATTATGCGCTCCTTCGATTTTAGGAGCATTGGGATCTGTTCCATAACCCCACTTATGAAGAGATTCCATTGTAATAGTGCCGCTTTCGGCAATCGCATCATACAAAGCCGTTGGTGTATCCTCATCATAAAACATAACAATAACCTGACGGTCGGGATGATTTTTTTGAAGAGCAATAGCAACTTTCATTGCTCGTTTTTCTTGATCCTCAAGAGCATCTCGTTCTTCTTGGGAGGCCTTTTTAGCATCCATGATACCTGTCATGCTTAGATCTGAATTTACAGCAATAACAAAGGCATCACTATCTTGAGAGCGCTCTTCAGCTAAAAACTGAAACCCTGCCAAAGTTGTAGGAACAATCATTTCTGCTGCATAAACATACGTTCCATTCGTTGCATGAAACGCTGTTACCTCTGCTTCGTGAAGAGCAGCAATAATGTCACCATGATTTGTACTATTAATTAACAACATAAAAATTTCCTAAACGCTCAACGCTTCATCAACGAGTTTTGCCTGCTCTTCATTATGTTTTTTGAGCAGCCCTGTTGCTGGGGAAGCCGCAGCAATACGGCCAACATATTTTGGACGGCCTGCTTTATGCTTAACCTCTATAAGAGCTTCCTCAATAAGCGGCTCAACAAATGTCCACGCACCCATATTTTTTGGTTCTTCTTGGCACCAAATCATTTCCGCATTTGAATAAAGGTTAAGCTCTTCAACAACCGCTTTATGTGGGAATGGATAAAGTTGCTCTAAACGGATCAACATAACATCATCAATCTTACGGGCACGACGCTCTTGCAGTAAGTCATAATAAACCTTACCTGAACAGAAAACGACGCGTTTGATTTTTTCAGGTTTTGCCAAGCTCTCCTTATCATGATCCCATAACAATCTATGAAATGTTGAATTGGGGCCAAAGTCTTCTAAATTAGAAACGCATAATTTATGACGAAGAAGAGATTTAGGTGTCATAAGAATAAGTGGTTTTCTAAAGTCACGACACATTTGACGGCGCAAAATATGAAAATAATTTGCGGGCGTTGTACAGTTCGCCACTTGCCAGTTATCTTCTGCACTTGACTGCAAGAAACGCTCTAAGCGTGCAGAAGAGTGCTCTGGCCCCTGCCCTTCCATGCCATGTGGAAGCATAAGAACAAGACCGCACATTCTAAGCCACTTTGTCTCACCAGATGAAATAAACTGATCAATAATAACTTGGGCGCCATTAACAAAATCACCAAATTGCCCTTCCCACATCACCAATGTTTTAGGATCTGCAAGAGCATAGCCATATTCAAATCCCATCACCGCAAGCTCTGAAAGTGGACTATCATGCACCTCAAATTTTGGTTGATCTGATGAAATATGTTTAAGAGGCGTATATTTCTTCTCTGTTTCTTGGTCATACAATTTTGCATGACGTTGAGAGAATGTTCCACGGCCACAATCTTGGCCAGACAAACGAACAGAAAAACCTTGATCAAGAAGCGTTCCAAAAGCCATTGCTTCGGCAGTTCCCCAATCGACCCCTTCGCCGCTTTCAAACATTTTTTCTTTTGCTTTTAACTGACGTAAAATTTTTGAATTGGCTTTAAAATCTTCCGGCAAAGTTGTTAAAACCTGACCTATACGTTTAAGAACATCCATCTCAACGTCTGTTTGGCCACGACGATCACCATCTGGCGCAATCGTTAAACCGCTCCACGCCCCTTCAAGGTAATCTGCTTTATTCGGTTTAAAGCTCTTTGTCGCTTCAAACGACTCTTCCATGTACTGCGTAAATGCATCCACTTCAGCTTGCGCTTCTTCTTCAGTAAGCACTTTTTCTTTAACAAGCCGCGCGGCGTAAAGCTCACGTGTCGTTTTTTGCTGCTTAATTTGTTTGTACATCAATGGTTGAGTGAATGATGGCTCATCACCCTCATTGTGACCAAAGCGACGGTAACAAAACATATCAATCACAACGTCTTTTTTGAATTTTTGACGAAACTCTGTTGCTATACGTGCCACGTGAACAACAGCTTCTGGATCATCGCCATTCACATGAAAGATCGGCGCAGAAAGAAGTTTCGCCACATCCGTACAATATGGCCCAGAGCGCGAATATTTAGGGCGCGTTGTAAAACCAATCTGGTTATTGATCACAATATGCATTGTGCCGCCAACGCGATACCCTGGCAATTCCGAAATCATGAGCGTTTCAGGCACAACGCCTTGTCCAGCAAATGCCGCATCACCATGAAGAAGGAGCGGTAAAACGGCGCCAGATTGCGTATCATCCATCTGCGTTTGTTTGGCGCGTACTTTACCAATTACAACGGGGTTTACAAATTCAAGGTGCGATGGGTTGGCCGTTAAAGACAAGTGAACCGTATTGCCATCAAAATCTCGGTCACTGGATGTTCCCATGTGATATTTTACATCACCAGAACCAAGAACATCATCAGGTTGTGATGATTGTCCCTGAAATTCAGAGAATACAGCAGTGAAAGATTTTCCCATAACATTCGTTAAAACATTAAGGCGACCACGGTGAGCCATACCAACAGCAATCTCTTTCATGCCCAACTGTCCACCACGCTTCATAATTTGTTCAATACACGGGATTAAAGACTCACCACCATCAATACCAAAACGCTTTGTTCCTGTATGTTTTATGTGAAGAAAATTTTCAAAACCTTCTGCTGCAATAAGGCGCTGATAAATCGCACGTTTACCATTAACCGTAAATTCAGTTTTGTTATGTGGTGCTTCAATACGTTCTTGTACCCATGCTTTTTCTGCTGGATCAACCATATGCATGAACTCAACACCAATGGTGCCGCAGTATGTTTCTTTCAGAGCAACTAAAATCTCATGAAGAGAAGCTGTCTCTAAACCAAGAACACCATCAATAAAAATTTGACGGTCATAATCTGCTTCTGTGAAACCATAATGGCGCGGATCAAGTTCAGGGTGGTATTTCTTTTCTGCCAAACCGAGTGGGTCAAGGTTGGCTTCTAAATGCCCACGAACACGAAATGCGCGAATAAGCATAATTGCACGAATAGAATCAAGTGTTGCGCGACGTTGATCGGCGGTATTAGGCGCACTCGGCACAGCTTGCGGCATCACTTGAGACATCATTGGCGGCACAGCATACATCTGTTGTTGTGGTACAGCGCCCATCTCGTTAACATTTGCTGCAAAAGCATTCTGCTCTCTTCTGTTTTCATCGGGCGTCCAACTCGCGCCATGCATCTCCTTTAAAAGAGAAACCTCATCATCAGCCAAATCACCAAAGAAACTCTGCCAACTCTGATCCACCGAAGCAGCATTCGCTAAATACTTTGCATAAAGATGTGTGATATATTCTGAGTTAATACCAGTGAGGAATGAGAGGTTATCAGACATAAGGTTCCTTAATTTTCTATTTTTGCCGTCTATTTATTATTTTTACGTTTATATTTTTAAACTTGCTAACTTTTTAAAGCTGCATGCAACTTTTTCAATGCTGTTTTTTCAACCTCGCTTATATTTTTTGGACTTTTCCCCAACGGAGAGGAAAACAACATGCGTTTTAAATCAGAAAACAAATGGTTAATATGCATTTCTTGATCAGGATCATCATCTTCACCAAAAGCTTGCGCCACGCATTGAGCTATATACCAAAGTATTTTTTTATATTGAGGGAGAGCCTTAGGGTGAATTTTAATCCGTACTAAATCCAGCGCCAAACCAATATCCGAAAACAAGACCTCGTCTTCACATTTACTCGACCATTCTTGCCAGCGCGCTCTATTCTGATCAACTTCTTTCATCACCGCACGCTGCAAAGAATTATATCCATTTTGACGAGAAACTTTACGAATTGCGCGGTCTAATGCCGCCCTTTCCCACTTATCATCGCGTTTCGTTTTCTCCATATTATCAACTTGAGACATCCAATAGCCAACACGATAAGGTAACGATACAACCAAATCCGTTTCTTCGGCGCTAAGTTCTTTAAAAAACGACATAATACAGGGCTTTTACACAATTGAATTAAAATTGAAATATAGTTATGCCATGGGTATTCATGAAAGAAAAGAAAGAAAAAATAAGGGGACAGGATATAATTTCCTATCCCCTTTTCAGGTTAATACGCGTGGGTGCGCGATTTACGAAGGGTGATTTAAAGCGTTAGGTTTGGGGGATTTTTCGAGGGGGAAATGGACACCTTCGCCTTAAATCTTGGGTAATTTCAAATAATTAAAAACCAATTACATTGCCAGCCAAATCTGTCATACCTGCAAAAGGATTAAAGTTAGCCACTTGCGCTAATACAATCAGCCATAATGTTGTTCCTGTTACATATATCTTTGTCGTCATGTCATTACTCCCTATATATTATTTCATGCATTAAGCTTATATTATGGAATTGCAACAAGCGTGCCAGAAACAAAAATCATTTAATTTCAGACAGATAGAGTAAAAACAATGTGAATGCACATACGAAAAAGGGCGGTTTTAACCGCCCTCACCTATGCCTAACTTACAAAAAGCGGCAATATTTTCCGTAAAATTTTATTTATATCTAAGCAGCCATTGCTTCTTTCATGGCAATACCTAAACCTGCTGGGCTGTCAGAGACAACAAAACCAGCGGCGCGCATCGCGTCCATTTTGGCTTCAGCAGTATCATCTCCACCAGAGATAATCGCACCAGCATGGCCCATACGTTTTCCTGGAGGAGCCGTTGCACCCGCAATAAATCCAGCGATTGGCTTTTTGTTCTTAAGGCCTTTGTAGAATTCAGCCGCTTCAATTTCAGCAGGGCCGCCAATTTCACCAATCATCAAGATACCTTCTGTTTCTGGGTCATCCATGAACATCTCAATACAATCGATAAAATTTGTTCCATTCACTGGGTCGCCACCAATACCGATACATGTTGATTGGCCAAGACCAACTGCGCCAGTTTGCGCAACCGCTTCATAAGTAAGCGTTCCAGAACGTGACACAATGCCAATTTTACCGCGCTTATGAATGTGCCCTGGCATAATACCAATTTTACATTCATCTGGCGTAATAACACCTGGGCAGTTTGGCCCGATAAGGCGTGTGTTTGAGCCCGTAAGCGCGCGCTTCACTTTCACCATATCCAAAACAGGGATACCTTCAGTAATACAAACAACAAGCTCCATCTTTGCATCAATGGCTTCAAGAATTGAGTCCGCTGCGAACGGAGGCGGAACATAAATCACAGAGGCATTTGCGCCTGTCACATGCTTTGCCTCTTCGACAGAGTTAAACACTGGAAGATCAAGATGGTCTTGTCCGCCTTTACCTGGCGTCACACCACCAACCATGTTGGTGCCATATTGCATTGCTTGTTCAGAGTGAAAAGTTCCTTGCGCGCCGGTAAAACCCTGACAGATCAACTTTGTTTCTTTATTTACGAGTACTGACATTTTGTTTTTCCTTAATTTAAATCTAAATTTTTCTCTTTCATAAACAAATATAAAGCCCTCATTTTTCTAATTTCTTGAGCCATGCTTTGTGTAGCGCCAATTTGTTTACAAATATCTTCGGGTTTTTCTTCTATAAAATCAGGGGCATGTTTTAAGAAAATATAATGAAACAAAGCCGTTTTATTATTCTCATCGGCAGCTTTATCCAAAGCAATCTTTATATCTTCATAATTCATAAAATACCCTTAAGCTGCTTGCGCCGCTTCTTTCGTTGCTGCCACCGCTTTTTCCGCCGCATCATCAAGATTATCGGCAGAGATAATTGGCAGACCTGAGTTCGCCATCATCTCTTTACCTTTTTCAACATTCGTCCCTTCAAGACGAACAACAAGAGGCACAGAAAGATTAACTTCTTTTGCCGCCGCAATAACACCTTCTGCGATCACATCACATTTCATGATACCGCCAAAGATATTAACAAGAATACCTTTCACGTTTGGATCAGAAAGAATAATTTTAAACGCCGCAGTTACACGTTCCGCTGTTGCGCCGCCACCAACATCAAGAAAGTTCGCTGGCTCACCGCCTTTAAGTTTAATGATGTCCATTGTTGCCATTGCAAGCCCTGCACCATTAACCATACAGCCAATGTCGCCATCCATAGAAACATAAGAAAGTTCCCAATTTGCCGCTTCGCGCTCATTGTCATCTTCTTCTGTTTCATCGCGCATATCAGCAACATCTTTTTGACGGAACAATGCGTTCTCATCAAAATTCATTTTTGCATCCAGCGCCATGACTTCATTTTTATCTGTCACAATCATAGGATTTATTTCAACAATAGCCGCGTCCAGTTCAACGAATGCTTTATATAAAGACATGAAGAATTTAATTGATGATTTAAACGCCGCACCTTCTAGACCTAATGCAAAAGCAAGCTTACGTGCGTGAAAACCAGACATCCCTGTAACAGGATCAATATCAACATGTGTGATTTTTTCAGGAGTTTTCTCTGCGACTTCTTCAATGTCCATACCACCTTCGGTAGAAACCATGAATGTTACGCGGCTTGTGCCACGATCAAGAACAACTGAACAGTAATATTCTTTATCAATATCCACACCATCCGTTACATAAAGACGATTAACCTGCTTGCCTTCTGCGCCCGTTTGTATCGTCACAAGCGTATTGCCCATCATCGCTTCGGCTGCATCTTTCACTTCTTCTGCTGTTTTACAAAGGCGAACACCACCTTTTCCTTGCTTATCGTTTGTAAAGTGCCCTGCACCGCGTCCGCCTGCATGAATTTGTGATTTCACAACATAAAGAGGGCCTGGAAGAGATTCAGCCGCTTTTACCGCCTCTTCAACGCTCATTGCAGCAATTCCCTTTGGAACAGCGACATTATACTTCTCTAAAAGCTCTTTTGCCTGATATTCATGGATATTCATATTATCTAAACCTTTGTTTTTATTGGTTTTATCATCAAGAACCTTAAAACGCCCCTGAGTCCCCTCTGATGTAGCATTTTGCGCGTTCTTTTCAAACCCTATTTTCGAAGGCTCTCCACAAGAGTATTCAAAGCATAAAGTGACGATTTTAAGAGTTTCTTAATCGCCATAAACTAGTGTAAAGAAGCACAAAAAGCATAAAAAATAGAGGACGGCGTGAGCGCTACAGAATTTAACTTTGCTGATAGGTATGACTTGATTGACTTCCTAGTGGATGGCGAAACGACGCTTGTGGCTGATTATCTAGATCAAAGCAGAGCAGCAGTAGCACATTTTTTTGAAATAATAAGTAGTCAACTGATAAATGATGACGAGTTACAAGAACTCTCCGATGCTTTTAGATCAGGCGACAAAAAATATATAACATTTTTCCGCGAGTTGTTAGGGGACGCACCAGATGTCGCAATAAATGCTCTTCCCCTTACGACATCACCGCAGCAAAGACCAAGAACACCAATTATTACAAGAGCACGACGCATGGCATGGCCGCTTGCTGGAACAGCACTAGCAGCTTCAATCGCCGCTAGTGTACTCTTCATTGATCTAAGCGATATCAAAGAATATTTTTCACCAAACAACGATGGAGCGCTATCTGAAACAACCGCTGGCTTATCAGGATCATTTAACGGTGATGTGCCTTCTATCTCTCCTTCTCAGCCAGATTTAGGCACCATTGATGACGCTGTAGAAGAAGCGCTGTCACCCATTACGCACGACTATGCACAATCACTTGAATTCAACTCACACGGCGTTGAAGGCCTTTACCAAGACACTGATGGTACAATTTTTTATCAAGATTGGGAAGTTCCCAACGATGTTTATGAGGCTAATATTCTAACAGCGCAAATCACTGGTTTGCCACTTTCCTACATGTTTGCCGCACAAGCGACTGAAAGTGCCGTTGGTGGAATGATTGATCCCAATGCGACAAACACCATGGGAACATGTGGCCTCAATCAATTTGTACGTTCAACACTTGCTGAATATGCTTATAACTATTCCGATCTTATAGGGTTTGATGGCATCCGCGATGATCTTATCGTAAGAACAAGAACGCGCCTTGAGGGCAGTGATGCAAACGGTGATCCACTCTATCAACTTTCCCATGATTATGCTGACCCTTTATCACGCGCTACGATCGAAAGAGTTTGTGTTGACCCACACTTCAACACACGCCTTGGCGCAATCATGAAACTTCGAGACATTGGCATGATGCAAAGAAATTTGGCTGATTTAGCGCCAGAAGGTCATGACTTTTTTCCTGTTACCGAACTTCAAGCCTACGTCGCCCTTTTTGCTGGTCGCACTGGCGCAGAAAACTTAATTGAAGATTTAGTAAGCAATGATGGAAGCACAAACGTAACAAATTTCTTTTCTGCTACCGCACGTTCAAATTCTACAAACCAATGGATTTTATACCACACAAAAACCATTATAAATGCTGACGGCGAAGAGGCCATTGTTCCAGACACGTCAAACCCACGCACCGTAGCCGAATTTTTTGCAAATTTAGAGGAAACAAGACCGTTAACAAATGCTGTTTTACCCAATTTCACGGACTGGAGCTCTATTAGAGAATTCATTGAAACAAACATAGCAGAACTTGAAAGAACGACGATTCGAGTCTCTGTACCGCCCCCTATTCCCCGCCCAGCTCACCTTGGAGACACTCCTAGCGCCACTTAACATATTGATTTTATTATATTCATGAAAATAAAAACGCCAAAAATGTCCCGTTTTTTTGAATTTTTAACCTGTTTTTTCGTATACTTTATATATGTTAAGCCCATTACTAGGCCATGATAGAGCAGCAGTAGAACAAAGCACTAATGCTTTATGGGAGCGCGCTGGTGTTCAACAAACGCAACTCACAGATCATTTTGATGCTATTGTCACTGAAGAACCTCAAGATCCTGAGTTTGCTATTGAAGGCCAAAAAGCCATGCGCCTTGATGCAGCAGGCTTACGCGCAGGTGTTGATGGAACGCAAAACATAGAAACCGCACAGCGTCATGGTACGCACTACAGCGGAAATAACGACACAAGAGAGCGTAAATTTCGTGAATTTGGTCAAGCTATGGTTACAGCAGCCTCGTTGGATCAAATGATCGCCGATATCAATTGGCAAATTGGTGAAATAGATATCCGTATAGAAGAAATAGATACCCGTCTTGCAGAAATTGCTATTGAACGAGAAGAATTACAAAGGCGTATTGAAGCACAACCTGAACTGGAGTTAATTATCAATGAGCAAGGTATTACAACTCAAGAAGCCTTAGAAGTTTTAGAAGCTGCTGAACGTGCAGAAGAACGTGCATTATTAGAACAAGAAAGGGCAAGAACACCTGATGCTATAGTTGCAGCAGCAGAAAGAGTTACCTTAACACGCGCAGAGGCAGAGGAAGCTAGGAACATATACCTTCAAGAAGAAGCTACATTAGAAGGGTATCAGCAAAGCTTAGCAGAATTAAACGATGCAATTATACGTCTTGATGAACTATCCAATGAAGATTTAGAACTAATGCAAGAACGCGGTGATTTAATCATGGACAGAGAGCAACTCATTGTTTTACGTGACAGCCTAGAGGATCCTGCAATACGCGCCGCTGTAGAGCGCGGAGATATGACAAACCAAGATGTATTAAATATGATGCCTGAAGAACTGCAACCAGGCATAATGGAAAGTTTAACTACCCGTTTTCAACAGGGTTGGGAGTATGGCCTTAATGTTGTTTCAAATGCCTACGATAATGCAATAAGTGGCCTAAGTTATGCCGCCAACGCCGTAACCAATGTTTTTACTAGAGCAACACAAGATACTCTCGAAACACCAGATGAACCGACTGCAGCGCCAGAAGAACCAGAATATCTTGCGCAAGCCCCCATCCCAACACCACAGCTCACAAATAGCTAATAAACGCTCAAATTATTGATTTTTAACAAAATATCGGCATTAAGTACGATTTTCATTGCAAGACCTGCATTTTTCGCATATATTAAAAATATGCAAGCAAATCTTATAGAACGAGACTTTAAACAAGCCGACTTTTTAAAGCGCCAAGAAAAAAGTTCCGCGTTTGCATTACGCCTTAAACGCTTTGGTTATGAAATGAAAGCCATGCTAAATGGCGACGATAAAACACCAACAGGTCGAATGCTTACTATGGTGAAAAAGCGCTTTTCAGCCACTTTTGCCTTTCTTGCAGGATCTGATTCTTTACCAATACAGTTGATGTTAGCGCAGAGCTTTAATAACACACTAAATCTACAAATCATTGCAGATCAAGCCAAGAACCTTTGGAATCAAATTTCAACGATTAAAGCCTCTCCGACAGCAGAGGTTGTTCATAGCGAATTTTCTAAAGTCGCTGCGCCAGTTCAGGTGGTTCAACAATTAATAGATGATCAAATTAGCTTTGAACAAAAAGTAGCCAACATCAAAGCAGAGCATGATGCCAGTGGTCTTATAGGTCCTTCAGCGGAACTATTTTCTGCTTTTGAAAACTCTTCTAAAACACATGCTTTAAAAGTTTCCTCTTTTAACGATTTTGGTAAGCCAGTTGAATATGCGCACTGTGCAAATAAAGTAGACGCACTAACGATAGAATTTAGCAACAATGTCTTCCGCAATACTCTTCACAACATTTTTGGAACAAATGCCGAAGTTCAGGTGTATGGCAACGTTTTACAACAACAAGAGATAACAAGCTTTATTCCTCCCATCCACGCAGAAACAAGAGAGCTTTGCCCTGTTACGCCGCACGCATAATTAAACAAATCCCTCCAATAAAGACAAAGGCGCTTTTGATAGCGCCTTTTTTAATACTTAATCATATCTATTTAAATTAATCTTCAATAAACAAGCGCGGTGCCGGTTTATATTGAGCAGGATCTAAACGACCAAAACCATCAAAAACGCAAACATTGCGCCCTTGCTCTTTTGCTTTATACAAAGAATCATCTGCACGTTTTAACAACTCCTCAACAGTTGCTGTAGAATCGGGTTGAACGAGCGTTCCTCCAATTGACACACTTACATCAACTTGCCCTTCTGGCGCGGCGCATTTAAACGGCTCATCAGCGATAGATGCACGCAAACGTTCTGCTACAATATGAGCAACTTCTTCGCTCACATCAGGAAGAATAGCAACAAACTCCTCTCCTCCAAAACGCGCAACAAGGTCAAAACTACGTAGCTTATCTTGAACACGCACTCCAAACTCTTTCAAGATTTCATCACCAACACCATGGCCGTAGGTATCATTAACCGCTTTAAAATGATCAATATCCATTATGAGCAGGCACATTTGTTTATTGTTACGCTTCGCTTGCTGTAACATTTTTTGCAAATGCACTTCAAAATAACGGCGGTTATAAAGGCTCGTTAACGGATCAATAAGAGCCATTGAAAGACTAACCTCATATGAAGCTCTAAGACGTTCTTGAAATCTCTTACGGCGTATTTGTGTTCTCACGCGAGCTAACAACTCATTACTATCAATCGGACGAAGAATATAATCATGCGCCCCTATTTCAAGCCCATGTGCAATACGCGACATATCACCATCTTCCGCAACCATTAAAATCGGGATAGAGCGCGTTTTTTCAGAAGACCGTAAATGAGAGCAAAGGCGAAGCCCATCCTCTGTTTCGAGATTAAGACTAACAATAAGTAGATCAAACTCTTTATTATTAACCTGCTCCATCGCTTCAGGCCCATTCGAAACAATAACTACATCATCATTATCTTGCGCGAGCGTGCTTGTAATTTTCTCATGTTCAAAATCAAGGTCTTCTACAACTAAAATATTAGCGTTCTCAACAGGCTCACCCATAACTGTAGGTGTTTCATCAATTACTCCTAATTGAGAAGCTGTTGTTTCACGTGCGCGCCACTCATCAACTGTCATCTTCAAACGAACCAAAGATCTTACACGCGCCATAAGCGCCGTATCATTTAATGGTTTGCTCAAAAAATCATCAGCGCCCGCCTCAAGTCCCCGCACACGATCAGTTGCATCGGTAAGCGCCGTCACCATAACCACAGGAATATGTGCATATTCTGGGTCGGATTTAATAATCTCACAAACTTCAAACCCATCCATACCTGGCATCATGACATCAAGAAGAATGATATCAGGGCTATCAACCTTAACGCGCTCCAACGCTTCTTGACCGCTTGTAGCAGTCAAAACATCATAATATTCACTTGCAAGCTTTGCTTCCAAAAGCTTCACGTTTGGTAAAATATCATCAACAACAAGAACACGTGCAGACATAGATTTTCTATCTTTCTCTTAATTAGTTACTTCAAATATTTGTTAATTGTTTCTAGGAATCCAACGACAGAAATTGGCTTAGAGATATAGTCTTCGCAACCACCTTCACGAATTTTCTCTTCATCCCCCTTCATCGCAAAAGCTGTAATAGCAATAACTGGAATATTCTCAAGTTCATCATCGTCTTTCAATTGTTTTGTGACATCTAGTCCTGATATTTCAGGCAGTTGAATATCCATTAAAATAAGATCAGGATTATGCTCTCTAGCAATATCTAGGACTTCTAGACCGTTACGCGTTTCAATCGTATTGATCTCCTGCGCACCCAAGAGATCGCGAAAGAGCTTCATATTAAGCTCATTATCTTCAACAATTAAAACCGTTTTATTCATTTCTTCGGATTTTGCTCCATTTAACTTCATTTGTAAGACCGTATTAGATCTGACCCGATCAGATTAGCAATAAATTACCTTACAAAGTGTTAATTTTTTGATCTTTCTTAACTATTATTTTCACCCTTTTAATGACCGTTACAGCTCACAGAATCAACCTTTTCAAGCGCGATTAATTTTTGAGTGACTGAAAAATCATCATACTCTATTAACATATCGGAAATCAGACCATTTTCATGAAAAATGAGGCTCATTTCATAATCAGCAGCCTCTTCATCCCCCTTCAAAGGAAAGACCGCCATACGCGCTTTCCAAGCTGGCGTGTTAATTAAACTCATATCCAAAGATTTATTCGCTTCAACAATGTTCATCGCATTAACGGATTTACCGATAAGTGCATTGATTTCAACAGGGCCATCTTTATCACTGCCATCAAAAACGGCGCTATTAAATATCTTACGGCCACTCTTTGCGCCTGAAATCATGTTTAATGTATGGGTCATTGGAAACATTGAACCATCAGACAAATTAAATGATAAGCCTTCAGGCATATTAAAAAGCGCTACGGGCTTCTCAGAAGATAAATCTGCTTTACCGCGCAACTCTTCATAAAGCTCGCCATCGCGTTTACGCCGGGCTGAATAATTAAATGTCTTGCCGTCAAAAGTTTCATACGTCGAAAAATCAGACATGATGCGCATACCCGGACTATCGGCATACTCATAGAACAAGTTAAAACGGTGGTCTGTGATCCACGCGTCACAAGTTGGTTTCCATTCATAATACATTTTACCGCTGATATTTAAGATTTGAGAACCACTACGTGTTGCCACAAGATTTATATCATAAAGCGCCTTATGTGGAGCAAGAAGGCTTCTGACTTCTTCAATATTATTAGTCTCTTCAATACCATTGGTGGCAAGTGCATTTTGCGGTAACAAAATCATACACCCAAGAAGAACTATAAAACTATATCGAAAACTCATTAATGCGCCGCCCTTAAGCATAGTTAAATAACATTGAATCACCTATGTATTCAGCAGAGCATCATACGGCAAATTTGCCCGCCATAAAAGAAAATCGGTACATTTTAACATTTTCAATAACCATAATGCGGAAAAACTTACCCTACTGGTACATTCTTCCCTGCCATATTGTTCCCTTTGTGCTGTACCGTTGTGCATAAAAAACCCTTAACCGTCTGAAAAAACACGTTTTTTTAAAATTGGCACGGCATTCGCAATGTCAGGAATAGGTTTTAATGGTTCGTACTCCAGTACGTTTTTTTTATGAAGGTTAAATTTTAGGGGCAATTATGCACACAGAGTATCTCTCACAGCACGACGTTAATGCGCTCAATAAAGCAATCATCACCTCAATCAAAACGGGGAACCGTTCCGTGCACCACATCTTAAAAGATGCACAACGCGTGATCGCAGAGCAGCAAGCCCGTATTACAGAGCTTAACCGGCTCGCCACAACAGATGAACTCACAGGTATTCTAAATCGCCGTGGTTTCATGCAGGTTTTCGGACGCGAGCTTGATCGCGTCACCCGTGAAAAAAAGAATGGCCTTAAGCGCTTAAAAGGTGGCCTACTCATCATGATTGACCTTGATAATTTTAAAGGCATCAATGACATACATGGTCACGCCGCTGGCGATGCCGCGCTTAAACTCGTTGCTAAAACTTTGCAAATGGATATTCGCAAGATGGATGCTGCAGGTCGCATGGGTGGTGATGAATTTGTTATTCTGTTCACGAGCACATCACGCGAGCAAGCCATAGAACGTATTCAGCGTCTTATCAAAACACTCAACAGCCTTTCTTTTATTTGGGAAGGCAAAGAAATTGATGTTCGTGCATCTCTCGGTATCAAAGAATATAAACCAGGTGATAAAATAGGACGTATTTTTTCTGCCGCAGACACGGCCATGTATTCAAACAAATCCCGCATTAAGGATGACGCGATCTCTTCCTCCAAGGAGGTTGCTCATGCTTAATCGCAAACAACGTAAAATGAAAAAAATAAAAATTTATCAGATGGTTTTGACTTTTGACAAGGCGCGAGCAACGACGTGGTGCCTTCACCACGAGGAGCGAAGCAACACAGTCAAAAGTTAAAAACAGAAGATAAAAGGAATTTCGTCTGCCGCCCTTCCCTAACCGTGAACCCTATGGCAGGCGAACAGAACCCGGCGCTCTCCCCTAAGAGCCCGGGTTCGCTTATTTTGGAGGGCTTGCTTCTGTGGCAGTGATACCGTAAATTACGGATGAACAGATAAAGGGAAAACATTATGGGTCGCGACTATTGGGAAGAGCAAAACAACGAAGAAAAAACCGTTAGCAATGTTGTTGATTGCAACGGTACGCCGTTAAACGATGGCGACTCTGTGACCCTCATTAAAGATCTAAAAGTCAAAGGCGCAGGCACAACATTAAAGCGCGGCACAATGGTCAAAGGCATTCGTACGAATGAACACAATCCAAGCGAGATTGATTGTTCAACCAAACAAGTCAAAGGCCTTGTGCTTAAAACATGCTTTGTAAAGAAAGTATAAAATGAAATTTTTATCGCTATCACTACTGACCTTAATCATACTCACGGGGTGTTCCATGTCCGCCGAAAGCAAAACTGAAATCGCGCCCTATAAAACAATTATAAGCGCAGAAGAAAATAACATCGAGCTTCGCAATTACGAGAGCCTTATCCTCGTCTCCGCGCCGATGAATAGCAGCGATGATCGCAACGGTGCGTTTAGAAAATTATTTAGCTACATTACGGGCGACAATATTGATCAATCTAAAATAGCCATGACTGCGCCAGTTCTAATGGACAAAAGCAACGAAGATACGGGCACAAAAATCCCCATGACCGCGCCCGTGTTCATGGATAGTAAAAATGACAAGCCCATGATGTCTTTCGTGATGCCAAAAGACTTCACTTTAGAGACAACGCCAAAGCCTACGAACGAAGAGCTCGTCGTCAATGAAGTCAAAGATCACACAGTTGCCGTGATCCGTTTTAGCGGCCGCCTAACCGATACAAACATTAAAAAGCATAAAGATATCTTGGAGCAATGGATTGTCGATAAAGGCTACAACATCACTGGTGATTACCAAACCGCAGGCTATAACGCGCCCTACGTCCTGCCGATGTTTCGACGTAACGAAGTTCTTATTCCTGTGAAGAGATAACCTTTAGTACGTCATTGCGCAGTACCCAAAGGGCATAAAAAGCGTCAGCGACGAAGCAACCTAACTTTTTAGATCGCCGCGCTCATTGCATTCGCTCGCGATGACAGCTTGCAATTCTATCAGTTCGTTTTCCCAAACGGTAAAAGTGACAAGTATAAACCCTTGATATAAAACAAAAGCCTATCAGTTCGTTTTTCTCACAAAAAAAGCGCCATGAGGCGCTTTGTTAAGTGAGTATAGCATATTGTTATGATCGTAGCAAGGTCTTAAAAAATAACGTCATTGCGAGAAGCGTTAGCAACGAAGCAATCTAACTTTTAGATCGCCGCGCTCATTTCATTCGCTCGCGATGACGAAAGATAAAAGGGTGTTTTTAAGAAGGATTAGTTCTGACGAACAATTGTCTCAATAAATTTTTCATCGCCATAATAATCGTTTTCCGTGTAAATAATTTTAAGCTTAAAATCAGCGGATTGATCATGAGGAATAAAAACCGCTACACGCATAGAATTATCTGGTTGAATTGAGTTGGTATCTTTAATTGTTTCACAACTGCGTTCATCACAAAAACTGGAACCTCGCCATACATATGGGTAATCTTTAGTAACTTTCTTGTATTTTTTAAGTTCACCAACCTTACATTCAAAATTTTTAATATAAATATCAACTTCGCTTCTATTAAAAAGATCAAAAGTATGACGATAATCATCTACAAAAATACCTTTTTGTTGGAATACGCAAGATAATGTTTTTGTACTGTGCGATTGAAAATCTATCCCAAATTTTTGAATAGCCACGTAAAGACCTGTTATACCTGCAGTCATAGTTGACCACATGGCAAAAGCTCGAATGTTTTCAACATCAAGCTTCAAACAAAAAAATAAAATGCTTAAAATAAAATAGGAAACAACAAAAATTATAATTGGAATCAGCCAAGATGATTTAAGCATAATATATAATCCTAAGCCGCATCCTCGATCTTTACTTTCGCTTTTGGCATGTCGAGTTTTATGTGTAGGTCTTTGAGCTGTTCTGGCGTGATGTCATTGGGTGCAGACATCATTTGATCTTCGTACTGACCATTCATCACGAACGCGTAGACTTCACGTAAGTTCGGCTCATTCGCGAGCAACATAATAATACGGTCGACACCAAATGCACAGCCACCGTGCGGCGGCGCGCCATATTGAAACGCGTTCAGCATACCGCCAAATTTGTCTTCCAATACTTCTTTATCATAGCCAGCGATAGAGAATGCTTTTTCCATGATCTCTGCTTTGTGATTACGGATTGCGCCTGAACAAAGTTCAAACCCGTTACAAACCGCGTCATATTGCCATGCATAAACTTGTTCAGGATCTTTATTCTCAAGATCATCCATACCGCCCTGAGGCATTGAAAATGGATTGTGAGAAAAATCAACTTCGCCCGTAAATTCATCACGTTCATACATTGGGAAATCAATGATCCAACAAAAACGGAATACGCCTTTTTCACGGCTCGCTTCATGACCTTCTGGAAGTGCATTACAAATAGCATCACGTGCAAGACCAGCAAGCTTGGCAGCAGGTAACTCTTTATTGCAGATAAAGAAGATTGCATCGCCGTCTTCTAAACCAGCGATTTTTGCTAACTCTGCCATTGCCGCTTCAGGAATAAATTTCGCAATTGGTCCAGCGCCTGCACCGTTTTCCAATTTAACGTAACCTAAACCTGGCGCGCCTTCCCCTTGAGCCCATGAATTAAGTTTATCAAAGAAGCTACGCGGTTGATCGGCAACTTTTGGCACGCGAATGGCGCGAACAACGCCACCTTTTTCAATTGTGCCTTTGAACGCTTTAAACTCAACATCATCACGTGCGAACACTTCTGTTACATCAACGATCTCTAATGGGTTACGAAGGTCCGGCTTATCGGAGCCATATTTCATCATCGCATCTTCATAACGAATATGCGGCATCCATTCGATCTTGTGCGTTGTACCAGTGAAGTCGTTGAACTGCTCAAACACACCTTCAATAACCGGTTGAACAGTATTGAACACATCTTCTTGTGTTACAAACGACATTTCTAAATCGAGCTGGTAGAACTCGGCCAAGCGATCGGCGCGACCATCTTCATCACGGAAACATGGCGCAATTTGGAAATATTTATCAAAACCAGAAACCATCAACATTTGTTTGAACTGCTGCGGCGCCTGTGGAAGGGCATAGAACTTACCCGGGTGCAGACGTGACGGCACAAGGTAATCACGCGCGCCTTCTGGTGATGAAGCCGTCAGAATAGGTGTTTGAAATTCTTGAAAACCTTTACCGTGCATACGCTCACGCATAGAAAAAATAACATCGTTACGCAGGCGTATGTTTTTTTGCATCTTCTCACGACGTAGATCAAGGTAACGGTACTTAAGGCGAATTTCTTCACCCGCGCCATCATCTTCTGCCACTTGGAAAGGAAGAACCTCTGCCGCACCCTGAACATCCATCTGCGCGATATAAAGCTCAATATCCCCCGTAGGCATATTTTTGTTTTGTGTTTCACCGGGGCGCTCACGCACTTCACCGGTTACCGTGATAACTGATTCAACACGGCACTTTTCGATTTCTGCCAATAAAGGTGAGCCCTCATCAACCACACATTGGGTCAAACCATACGTATCACGGAGATCAATAAACACCACACCGCCGTGATCGCGTTTACGGCTAATCCAGCCAGAAAGCTTCACGGTTTGACCAATATGGTCTTTTGATAGGTCGGCGCAAGTATGTGTGCGGTATTGATGCATTAGTAAGTCCCTCAAAGTTAAGCAATTAAGGGGTTTTTATAGCGGATTTTAATATAAAATGGAAAGAGTTAATTTCATTAGCTCATAGGAGGCATACCGCAATTTTCAGCTTGTTTTCTAACACGAGCAGCACCCTCTTCAGCAATAACTCTAGCATCTGAGACCGCATTAGGACTTACATCCTCTAAAGTGCGCCATTCATACTGGTCGCCTTCCGTGTCATAACGGACAACGTACTGCCCCAACTCTCCTTCGGCAGTATACTCACTATAGCCAAGAGTAAATAACAGGTTATTTGCAGCAGCAATATATACAGATCTCAGATCGGATTGTGCAATAGAATAGTGTGCTTCATTACCTGACAGATCATCCGCTACAAAAAAATAACTCGCATCAGGCACCTCTTCGCGGAGAATTCTCTCAATACACTCCGACGTAATAGGAAAACCTTCATGATCTGGTCCAGCAGTTACGACATGACCATCCGCCATAGCCGCACTTGCTGTAAAAGCCAATCCTACAATCCCTATACCAGCTTGCGTTAAAGCCATCACACTCTCCTAATTTTGAAAACATGTTATACATTTTTTATTTCCATAAATCAATATTTTCTTTGTAAATTACTGATTTCCCGTGTAAAAACACCTTCATGATTATCAAAACTCAAAACCAACTCAATGATATTTGCGCAGAATTATCACAAAAACCATATATTACAATCGATACAGAGTTCTTACGGGACAAGACATTCTATTCTCGTCTTTGTCTTATTCAACTCTCAGCTGATGATTTTGACGCTGTAGCCGTTGATCCGATTGAACATGAGCTTGATTGGACGCCTTTAAACGATCTTCTCCATAACGAAAACGTCATTAAGGTATTTCACGCCGCCCGTCAGGATTTAGAAATATTCTATTTTCTAAATGATAAAATTCCGCACCCAATTTTTGACACACAAGTTGCCGCCATGGTGTGTGGTTATGGCGATTCTATTGCGTATAATAAACTCGTTCAAGACATTACAGGACATGCCTTAGAGAAAAACGCTCAATTCACCGACTGGTCACGCCGCCCTCTTTCATCCAAACAAATGGCCTATGCCCTAGATGATGTTATTCACTTACGTGATGTCTATAAAGCACTTGATAAACGCCTTAAAGATCAGGGACGTGATGGCTGGTTGAAGGCTGAAATGGAAGTTCTCACCAGCCCTAGCACTTATGAACTACACCCAGAAGATGCATGGAAGCGCATCAAAATACGTTCTGATAAGTCAGAAGTTCTAGCAATTTTACGCGACCTTGCAAAATGGCGTGAAGAAACTGCGCGCCGTAAAGACGTGCCGCGTAACCGTATCATCAAAGATGACGCGCTTGCCGATATCGCTGTTTATATGCCAAAAGACAAAGAGGGTTTAAAACGTATCCGAAGCCTACCCAAAGATATAGCAAACGGCAAAGCTGGTGATATCATGCTGAAAATTGTCGCTAACGCTCGTAAAACCGATAAGAACACATGGCCTATTGCCAAAAGAAAAACGGCCTTCCCTAAAGAAGCTACGCCAACGTTAGAGATGTTAAAACTACTTCTTAAGATCAATGCATCCGAGGCAGACGTTGCCGCAAAAATGATTGCAACCAAAGATGATCTTGAAACACTCGCTATTGAAGACAGTCCAGACGTTCCTGCCATAAAAGGCTGGCGCTTTGAAATTTTTGGCAAAGATGTACAAGCGTTGAAAGAAGGCAACCTTACGCTTGGCCTTCATAAAGGGCGCATTCATAAGGTCTTAAAATAATATGCCTAAGCTTTACCTTCTTCGACATGCTCAAGCAGCTTCTGACTTTAGCACAGAAGATAAAGATCGCCCTTTAACACAA
>PANS01000024.1 GCA_002708415.1 Micavibrio sp.
AGCCACAATGCCCCAACGTGAACAACGTCCATATGTTGGTTTAATTCCTGTGATCCCACAAAAAGCAGCAGGCTGACGGATTGATCCGCCAGTATCTGTTCCCGTCGCAGCTAACGCGATGCGCGCAGCAACTGCCGCCGCCGAGCCGCCTGATGAGCCACCAGGAGCCATCTCTGCGTTAGAACCATCATTACGTTTCCATGGGCTGATAACATTGCCGTAATAGCTGGTTGTGTTTGCTGAACCCATAGCGAATTCATCATTGTTCACTTTACCAAGCATCACAGCGCCATCACCAAAAAGATTTGTTGTTACGGTTGATTCATATTCAGGTATAAAACCTTCTAGAATATGACTTCCAGCTGTTGTTTGAACGCCTTTTGTGCAGAAAAGATCTTTGATGGCAATTGGAAGGCCTTCTAATAAGCCTTCTTCGCCTTTAGCGCGCTTCTCATCACTTTCGGCAGCTTGTTTTAGCGCAATTTCGGGTGTTTCTGTGATGTATGCATTCAGGTGACGTGCACCTTCCATTGCATCAAGGTGCGCCTGTGTAATCTCAACAGATGTAAAATCTTTGTTTTCAAGGCCTTTAAGTGCCTCAACCATTGTCATGTTTGTTAGTTCTATGTCTTTATCGGTCATTATTCTTACTCCACTACCTTCGGCACAACGAAAAAGCCCTCTAGGCTTTCTGGTGCATTAGCCAAAACATCATCTCTAATGCCGCCATCTGTTACGGCGTCTTCACGTAGGCGAAGCTGAATATCAACAACGCTCGCTAGAGGCTCCACGTTTTCTGTGTCTACTTCGCTTAATTGCTCAACAAAGTTAATGATATTGGATAGCTGCTCACCGTATTTTTCCGCTTCATCATCGGTAATGGCAAGGCGGGCGAGGCGCGCTACTTTTTCGACATCTTTTTTATCTAACGACATGCTTAAGGTAATCCTTTATCTTAGAGCGTAAATATTGTTTAAATCTTCTATCACCGCGTAGTTGAGGGCGCAAGATAGCATGCCGATAAAAATTATAAAAAATGATATAAATGATAAAAGCTCAAATAAACGTCAGGGCTGTCCAAAGAAGGGACGCTTGATGGGGCTGGATTTGGGCAGCAAAACAATTGGTGTGTCTATTAGTGATGCGGAGCAGGGAATAGCGACGCCTATCACAACCATTGAGCGCAAGAAATTGAGCAAGGATTTACAGCAATTAGGCGATATCGTTGCTGAATATGAAATTAGGGCTTGTGTGATTGGTTGGCCACTTAACATGGATGGTTCGGAAGGGGCGCGATGTGATGCAACGCGTTCTTTTGCGCATGAGCTCCGTCAGGCTAAAGATTTATTTGGCCAGGATCCTTGGATTGGCCTTTGGGATGAGCGGTTATCCACACGAACTGTGGATGAATTTGTGGATGGACGTGTGGATATGCCAAAAATGGCAAAAAGGGGAGCAAAGGATTCTGGTCTAACCGATAAACTTGCTGCGCAACACATCTTGCAGAGCTTTTTGGATGGTGTTTAAATTAACTGCCATAACGCATCAATTCACCGCTATTTTTACGCATCCAGCCACTGCCTTTGCCGTATTGTTTAGACAGGGCTTCACAGACCTTCCAAAAGGCGGGAGAGTGGTCAAGATGTGAGAGGTGGGCAACTTCATGGGCGACAACATAATCCATGGCCTCTGCGGGAGCGAAGATTAGGCGCCAAGAAAATGAGATTTTACCATCATGGGAGCAACTGCCCCAGCGGCTGACAGTATCTTTAACATCAATCTTTTGTATGTTTTTATCGATCATTTCTGCTTTTTCGTGAGCGAGCGCGCTTAATTCTGTTTTTGCCAGATTGATAAGAAAACGTTTAATGCGTGAGCTCGCATCTTCTTTATTTGTAAAAACAATTATTTCGTTATTATTTAATGATATATCTGTTTTTCTTAAAGTGGAATTATAATTAATATTGATTGTTCTATCTTTGCCAAGAACGGGGATTTTAGTCCCGTGGGTAAATTCTATTTGGCTCGGTATCTCCGCAATTGTTTGTTTTATCCAATCCTTGTTCTTTAGGGCAAACTCATAGGCGCTATTAATACTGGCCCGTTTTGGGATAACGAGTTTGATTGAGCGCTCTTTCGTCTCAACGCGTAAAGCCATCCGTTTGGCTCTTGGGCTGATTTTAATGTCTAGATGCGGTGAGATCTCGTGGAAAGGGTAGCGGCTAGCTGCTTTTTCCTCGCGCTCAATGAGCGCTTCTTTGCTCGATTGCGCTTTCAATTTGCTTGATAATAAAGGTTTTGAAGCCTTTTTCATTGAGCCTTCCAAAAAACTAAACAGATTACTATAGGGCATGACTATAACGCGGTGAGCAAGGGGTGCAATGATTTAAAGTGGTAAAGGGCAAGTAAAGTAACTTTATTCGCCCTTTGTTTTCATATTTATTCTATGCTGCAGTTGCTTCTGGCGCAAGTCCTTGTTTTTGTCGTGCCCATTGATGGCGCGTTGGTTCTATTAATGTGCGTTCAGTAGGCATTTGGGAATAGTGTAAACCTGCTTCTTCTCCGATTTTGCGAATGAAGGAGGCTTGGCGGGGCGCAATTCCTGCTCGGTAACCGCTACCTTCGAAAGAGCCGTAGTGCCCGACACCTGGTTCTAAATGATAGTATCTTTGATGTTGTGGAACGCCCGAACATATCTCAAGTGCCGCTTCGGTTTGTCCTGGAGTGGAAATGTCATCCTTTCCACCTTCAACTATATAGATTGCCGTTTTTTTGATATTGCTAGGGTCAATAAGCTTTCCATCTACAACAAGAGTGCCGTTTGCAAGATCACGATTGATAAATGTTCTGTTGCAGTGTTGTTGGATATACTCAGCAGGAAGGTCCATTACGGCTAAATATTCATCATAAAATCTATGTGATAATTCGGCGGCTTCGTCGTTGCCAAGGGCTTCGTTTAACCATGCTTTGAGCTGTTTTTCTGTATGTGTTTGCATTTTAGGCAGCATAAAGCCAAAGAGTTGTGCTTGTCCCATATGAACGCGCCTTCCTGCGCCTTCAAACTGTATTGGGACAGTTGATGTGGCCGCATTTACAAACGGTGAAAACATGGGGTGAAATGGAAACTCTGATACTTCAGATGGTGCGGCTCCTGTGTCAACGGGACCTGCGACATATGTCATAGAAAGCGGTTGATTGGGTGAATTCTCGGCGGCTAATTGCGAAATAGCGGTCATTGTAGGGCCGCAAGGTTGGCATACGGCGATAACGTGAGTGTTTGGCCCTAAAAACTCTAAATATTCTTTTATGTAAGCAATTTGAGAGTCTTGATCAAAGGGTTCTCCTGCAGGAACGTCGCGTGCATTATGCCAATCTGTTCCGTAGAGATCGCTGTGTGGCAAGTGTTCTGTAAAGGTACCGCGTAGAAGGGTTAAGTAATGACCTGACATTGGGCCTATAACAAGGACTTTAGGATCGTTACGGTGGGCAACAGATTTGGGGTCACGTTCAAAATGGATTAAATCACCGAAAGGTTTTTCTAAGACAGGTTTAATTGAAACAAGCACTTTTTGGCCATCTATCATTGTGTGATTAAGGGGGAGGTCTATTTTTTCTTTGCCAACATACGTATGATCAATATTCCAGTCAGGTTTACCATATTCGGCAACGGAGCGCTCTAAAAGTGTGGCGTTTGCGTTGAATGTATTGGTGTAGCCTCTTAATAATGGAAACATTCCTGTATATGCGCCAGCCATACGGTTGGCTAATGCGAATGCATTTGCGACAGGGCGTGCGCCAGCCATCAATGCTTCTCTACTTGTGTATGCTACCATTTTTACTCTCTCCGTTACCTGTTCGATCTTTAACTATGGGAGAGGTTGTGTCTTTTTAACAAGCAATAAAATTACAAAATTCACATAATGTGGACAAGTAAATTTTGATCGTGTGAGTGATTTTATTCATTTTAAATATTCGTTTTAAATCTTAAAGGGCGTGCTATGTTTTGGCATAAGGAGAAGATATATGCCTCAATCATTAAGCGCCGCTATTCAAGAGTTCCATTCTCAAATATTTGATCCAGATCGATTACCAGTGGCTATTGTAGCTATTTTACTGGTTCTTATTGTTGGGATGTTCAAATCCCCTCCTGGTGGGTTAACGACCCCGATGGCATGGCATTTGATTGATAATTTATTTGGAAATCTTGGCGCGCGCATGGATAAGAAGGATCGTCTGAAAGGAGATCTTATCTTTCGCGGCTTTTTACTAACGGCGATGGTTCTGTCGATCTTTTTCCTTTTTGGGCGTTTTTTAAGTGCGTTGACGCAAGAGTATTCTTATTATCGTATAACTGAAATATTGATTTTAAGTCTATGTATGGCTTCTGGCAGTTCTGTATTGGCGCTTGGGCAACTTTATAAAGCTTTAAATAAGAAATCGGTTAATCAGGATTCGTATTATCGAATTGCGCGTTCAACGCGTACGAATTTAAGTAAAAGTGATGATTATTCCATTACGCGTGTAGCGATGGGAATGATGGTGCGCACTTTTGATAAGGGTATTGTTGCACCCGTTATCTGGTATTTGATTTTCGGTATTACGGGTGCGTTTGTCTATACAGCGTTAGCAGCCCTAAGCTGGCGATTTGGTAAAGATGGAAAATCACGCGGGTTTGGTCAGGTGGCGATGGCTTTGGAAAAACTTATGGGCTTTGTGCCTAATGTTTTGGCAGGGTTCTTTTTATCCGTGGGGGCGGCTTTTACGCCAACGGCCGGTCTTTTTAGTGCTTTTTACGGATGGTTTTCATCAAAAGGGGGGGCTTCTTATGAAGAGGGTGGTTATCCGGTCACATCGGCGGCATGGGGACTTAAGGTGAGTTTAGGCGGCCCAACACAAGATTTGGATGGAGATGTGATACAGCGTGCTTGGGCAGGGCCTTCAAAGGCAACAGCGCAGCTCGAATCTATACATTTGCACCGAGTGCTTTATGTGACGTTAATTGCTCACATCATGTTTATTGCAGCTCTTTTGGGGGCAATGATTTTTGACCATTCGGCGCTTTTTGAGCAAATGAGTAATATTATCGGTAAATAAGCGCATCTGGTCTTGACTTTTTGAGGTGGTTTGCACTATTGTCCGCCCAGAATTCAATAAAAGTGCATGAATGCGCCATATTTAGAAGAAAAGTTTAGAGGAAAACGTCATGAGTCGTCAGTGTATGATCACAGGTAAAAAAGTAATGAGCGGAAACCACGTTTCTCACGCGAATAACAAAGTACGTCGTAAGTTTTTACCAAATGTACAAGATACATCAGTATTTAGTGAAGCTTTGGGTCGTAAAGTGCGTATCCGCGCAACTGCTGCGGGTCTTCGCACATTGGATCATAAAGGTGGTCTTGATAAATATCTTGCAAGCACAGCGCCAACGAAACTTGATCCTAAACTTCGCCCATTAAAGGCGGAACTAGAGAGAAAACAAGCTGCTGTTAAGTAGTTTTAAAGTTAAGGTTTAAATAGATGGCTAAATCATCTACAGCGAAGTCCGCTGCTCCGAAAGGAACGAGCGGGCTTTTTGATTCTAATTACAACCCAGATCTTAAGTATCCTGGTTTTGGCTTTGATATCACACACAAAGATCCAAATAGCCGTGCGCGTGTTGGTAAGCTAAAAACACCGCATGGCACGATTGAAACACCTAATTATATCTTCTGCGGTACGAAAGCATCGGTTAAGAATCTTTCGCCAATTCAGATGAAAGAGGCGCAGACAGATATTATTCTCGCCAATACCTATCATTTGATGATTCAGCCTGGTGCTGATTTAGTTCAAAAAATGGGCGGCCTACATAAGTTTATGAACTGGAATGGCCCTATGCTTACCGATAGCGGTGGTTTTCAGGTTTTTTCGATGGGGCATGGCACGTGTGCCGATGAAATTAAAGGCCGTAATATCAATAATAAGGAAAGCCTTCTTAAGATAACGGAAGAAGGTGCATTCTTTAAATCGTATCATGACGGTAAGACGCTTATGCTTAATCCAGAAGTATCAATGGAATTACAGCATAAGCTTGGCGCTGATTTAATTATGCAGATGGATGAATGTACGGCTTATCAGGTAACAAAAGACTACACGGCTAAGTCCATGGAAATGAGTATGCGTTGGGGGGATCGCTCGCTTACAGCATTTGAAAAACACCATAATGGCACGCAGGCATTATACGGTATCGTTCAAGGTGGTGTTTATGAAGATCTTCGTAAAATAAGCGCAGAATATGTCGCATCACGTCCGTTCTTTGGTACGGCGATGGGGGGCTGTCTGGGTGGTAGTGATGAGGAAATGTACGGTATCTTGGACTGGTGCCAAAACTATAACCATCCTGATCGTCCAATACACTTCCTTGGAATAGGGCGTTTAAAAGATGTTATTACGTCGGTTCGTTACGGAATTGATACGTTTGATTGTGTTATGCCAACGCGTATTGCGCGTCACGGCATGGCTTTGATGAAGGGCGCTCCAAATGAGCGTATCAATTTACTGAATAAGCGTTATAAAGATGATCCTGAACCGCTTGATCCATCGCTCGATATTCCGTGTTCTCGTGATTATTCAAAAGCTTATATTCATCATCTGTTTAAAGCCAAAGAGATGCTCGCCTATCAAATTGTCAGTCAGCATAACGTTGCTGTTATTAACAAGCTTATGCGTGAAGTCCGTGAAGCTATTAAAAACGACACGCTTCACCAGTTAGAAAAAGAATGGTTGGTTGATTAGTTGTTTTTTGACTAATTTAGAAACTATTCATTAAGCCATTTTCCTATATACTAACCAGGTTATGACGCTTGAATATGAACAAAAGACAGAAACTTTTTCTGCAGTAGCTACCATTCTGGATGACTATATTCAATGGTATATGCAAGTATCAACAGCCGTTGCTTATCCGAATGATGCAAGTGTTGAAGATGATCTTTCTAGCCCTAATAGTTTTTTGGACTGGGTTAATGCAAGCATGGAAAAAGGCTCTCTTTTAGCCGATGTTCTTGATAATCTTGTGGGTCTTTATACTGATTTATTGGCGAGCTCTGAGATATTGATTCAAACAGTTTCCGACCATAAAAAGCCAGATTACCAAGATTATTTGGACTTTAAGAACCTTTTTGATGCGTTTACAGGGCGCCTTCGTCGTCTAGAAAGAGATAGTGCTGCCGAAGGCGCCGGTATGGATGAAAAAACAGGCCTTCGTAGTCAAAAAGTTATGGAAGATGATTTGAAAAAAGAGATCGAACGTGTTGCTCGGCAGGGCAGTCCTTTTAGCTTGGTTTTGACCCGTATTGATAATTATTTAAGTTTTGAAGATAAAGACTCAGTTATCGAATTGACTGTAGATAATATTAAGAAATGTATGCGTACTTTTGATGATGCTTATTATATGGATGACGGTGTATTTCTTTTAAGTTTGAAGCAGGCCGATATGATTGGCGCTCAGGCGGCGACAACCAGACTGCAAAACTTTATAAAGACAGATGAAAAAAACAGAGATGAAGTAACCTTGTCTTATTGTATGAGTGAGCCTGTTTCAGGTGACGAAATTGACGAGCTTGTTAATAATATGAAGGCTGATCTGGAGTCTTATGATGACGAAGAAGACGTTGTCCTTAAATTCATTGAATCAAGCCCTTTACAGCGCTATATAGATGAAATAAACGGGTAATATAATTACAAAAATCATCCAAATATTGTAATCTATTGGTTTAAAAGATTTTTTCTGAATTTTTGTTTGGCATAAAAAAAGTGCAAAAATAGACTCTTTTCGCTATACTCAATTTTACAGATTATTTTAGGTGGACATATGAGTGATCACGAAATCAATCATAAGGCATTGTTTGACCAGATGCCTGTTTCACGCTTTTTAGTAAAACAAAAAGGGGATAGCTTCACTGTGTGCGAAGCTAATAGTAAGGCCTTAGAGTATCTTGGTTTGGATTTGTTGAACGGACAGAGTAAACCTATAGAGGATTGTTTTGTTAAAGAAAATGCTGCGCTTATGCGTGAATCGTTTCTAGCCTGTGTTGAAAAAAAGACGCCTGTAACCATTTCTGCGCCACGTAGAGTCGAAGGTTCTCCTTATATTAGTGGTTTTTGGGTTAATCCTATTTTTGATGATCAATGTAATATTCTTCTTCTGGATGTTATTGCCCAACCGACAATTGCTGATACCTCTATAATAGAACGTGAGAGAGACGATGCTTTACGACTTTTGACTTCTATATTTGATGCGAGTGAAGTGGGAATACTTGTTAGTGATCGTAAACGTCACATTATTAAAATAAATGATAGTTTTACGCGTATTTATGGTTGGGATCGCCATGATGCAATGGGTAAAGACTTTACGCAATTTGTGACAGATGATGAAAAGGCGATTGCGACGCGTAACCACGCACATTTTATTCAAAATGGAGAACGCCAGACTGGTGAAGTAAAGATATTAAAAAAAGACGGTGAAATTGCTAACGCGTGGTATGCAACGGCAACACTTACGTTAAGTGAAGATCGTCGTTTTCAGGTAACAACGCTTATTGATATGACTATGCATAAACAAATGGAGAGATCTTTGCGCTTGGCAAAAGATCAGGCTGACGCGGCGAACCATGCTAAATCAGCATTCTTGGCCAATATGAGCCACGAACTCCGTACACCTTTGAATGCGGTGATTGGTTTTTCTGAAATGATGATTAAAGAAACATTTGGGCCATTAGGAGATCCAAAATATGCGGAATATCTTGGTGATATTCATTTGAGTGCACGTCATTTGTTGGAAATTATCAACGAAGTGCTTGATATGTCTAAGATTGAAGCTGGGCGTGTTGATCTTGATGAACGTGAGGTCGATATTGTAGCGCTTGTTGAAACGGTAGCACGAATTGCTACATCTCGAATATTTAGTAGTGATTTATCGGTTAAGGTTGATGTTAGAGCTGATTTTCCAAGGCTTTATTCTGACCCACGTCTCTTACGCCAGATTCTTATTAACCTCGTAACAAATGCAGTTAAATATTCACCTAATGGTGGTGTTATAACAATTTCAGGTGAAGATAGAGGTAAAGATGGTCTCGATTTAATTGTCTCTGATCAGGGTATGGGTATTCCAGAGGATCGTGTTAAAGAAGCGATGGAGCCTTTTGGGCAGATTCATGAACCAACGCAAAGTACACCTTATCAAGGGACAGGGCTTGGCTTGCCTTTAGCTAAAGCCATGGTTGAGATGCATGGTGGTCACTTAAACCTGAAATCAAAAGAGGGAGAGGGGACAACGGTCTCTATTTCATTTCCCGCTCAACGCGTACGTCGAGTAGCGTCAACCAACTCCATTTTAGATGAAAAGCCGTCTGTACCAGAAAATGTAGAAGAGGTTGAATTAATTCAATCGGCAGAGTAGCATTGCGCTGTATTTTGTTAAAATAACTGACAGGGGAATGAGCTTTTATGAGCGCACAATCTTTAGAACAAAAATGTATAGAGGCTGGGTTAAAGATGACCGAGCCACGTCGTGCTATTCTTGGCGTATTGTCGCATGCTCATGATCACCCTTCTGTAGAGGAAGTTTATGCTAGAGCAAAAAAGAAAGATCCTTCTATTTCTATGGCCACAGTATACCGTACTTTAGGGCTTCTTGATGAGTTAGGATTAGTATTCCGTCATGAATTTAATGATGCAGATTTTGCGCGTTATGAGGTAAGTGATGAGCATCATCATCATCTGATTGATATGGATTCGGGTAAAGTTCTTGAATTTCAAAACGAGGATATTGAAAAAATGAAACAAAAGATCGCAAAAGATCTTGGTTATGAACTCGTCGAATGCCGTTTAGAGCTCTATGGCCGTAAAATTAAGAAATAAATTCCCTTATGTCTGAATCTGAACCTCGCATGCCTACTCATTTATGGGTTGAGGCAAAAATTCGTGAACTCACAGGGCAGGGTGTAGCCGTTTACGTTGTTCAAAAAGGCGAGCGTAATGATGGCACCGTTTTGCTTAAAATATCGAATTGCCAGGGAAAATGTGTATTACTTATTCAGCAACGTAATTTAGATGGCGATTTAGAGTGGATGAATGCCCTTAATGCTGATGTTTTGGATGAAACAGAGGGGGATGCGTATATAAAACGTTCAATTTCCAGAGATCCAGATCAATGGGTTATTGAAGTGGAGCATCAAGCCATGTCAAACCCTTTTCTTGAGGGCGAAGGCTGACTATTGTATGGCGCGGGTTGAACTGTTTAGGAGTGTCTGTGGCAGCCTTCATGAATTGATGGAGCACTGATGCTTTCCATTTTGGCGGAACCCAATGATTCATTCCTTTCATGGTGACGAGTCTAAAAGGTTCTGAGTATTCTTGTGCATGTTGATGCATAACGCGTGCGTATATATAAGGCACAGCAAAATCATTTGTTCCTTGTATGACGGTGAGGGGAGCAACCTTTTTAGGGTGAGGAAAGTGCAGAGCCATATCGATATCATCACCATCATCAACTAATTTTTTGCAATCTTTAATGAATCCTGCTCCGTATGTATGTGCAACGAGAGAGAAAGGTTTATCTTCTTTTAGACTTGCGTTGAGTTTTTCTTTCGTAAACTCATAAGCGCGCCAGATGGTTAATTTATCCCATTCTTCTAGGGGAATGATGAGTTCGTCGTCATTATATGCAGCGGCAATAAAGTTGTGTTGGAAAGACATAACAGGATAAAGGTTGCAAACTTTTGAAACGCGCTCATCAACACCTCTAAGCATGATGGCTATACCGCCACCAGTTGAAAAGCCGCAAACCATTGTTTGGTTAATGTCTGGTAATTCCATATCAAGCCAATCAATAGATTGTGTGGCGTCACGAAACATTGATTCTGGAGAATATCGTTCCCATTCATTTTTACGTGTACCGTGACCGCTAAAGTCAATTCGTAGAGAGGCAATACCAATTTTTGCGTAGCGGCGCGCAATAACTTCTTGTGCACCATCAGCATACAGGCCCTCTATTTCATGCAAAAATAAAGCTTTTTGAGTAATGGGAATATTTTTGGGCTGGCAATATACGCCTCGAATGGTTGCACCATCGGGTGTTTCGAATTCAATAGTAGTTTCTTCTATTTTATCGGATAGGGGTGGCTCACCTAATGTTATAAGGGCGCCAATTATTTGCTCATCTTTTGCCATAAGAATAAATAGGCAAAAAGTGTTCTTATGTCAATGTTGAATTATTGGGGCATAGGCATAATGCGTGTAATACTCGGAATGTTTGATATATCTAGTATTGTTGGCTCTTCTGGAGATGCGGCTATGGTAAAATCTGTTGTGCTAAGTTCACTCATAATCTTTTTTCTTTCTGTTAAGACCATCATCGCTTACAATCATTGATAATTGGTTAATTGAGGGAATACCTTATATTAGCACACAGTAATCTCTAATAGAATTATGCAATACATTTATTGTTTCCATATTAAATAATATTTAAATCATTCCCATTATGCTTTATCAATGGAAGAGTATATTGGGTGGGTTGCTGTCATATTTTTTATTATCGGGGGGCTTTTTCGTTGCCCTAAAACGGTTATAAGTATTTATACTTCTGGCAGCGTTTTGTATATTTTCAAGTATTTGTCTATGGGTTTATACACTCCAGCTATAAGCATGACATGCACTGTTTTGTGTAACATTGGATTCTTGAAAGTTAAAAAGCAATATCTCGTTTATTGTTTGTTTACAGCATTGGCTATATCTTCTTGCCTTATTCTTTTTAATTATGAATCTCAGCTTGATTTACTTATCCTTATCGCAGGATGGCTGGTTGCGTATGCAAATTTCAATCGTGACAATTACATTAACCATAAATTAGCTACAATTATGTCTCAGTGCTTATGGGTTATTTACACAATTAACTATAATGACTATCCCATGCTGTGTATTTGTGCGGCGATTGCTTTAACCAACAGCTACTCTCTAATAATAAATCTATACAAAGATAACAAATTTATTTTCCCTATGTTTGCACCAACCCCTTCTTTTTCATATGTCCGCAGCAAGAATAAAAATTAGCCACGTTTTAGATCTCTTCTATCCATGTAGAACTACGATTGTCATTGCCGGTATCACCATTCTCTACGTGGTCATTGGACTGCCACACTATTGCTTTGGAGGCTTCGGTTCCCTCAAAATGTGATCCGCAGTTTAATTGTCACTTGTCCAAGATATAACAATTTTTTATCTGCATCAAATATACCGGGTTCTACCGAAAGCTTTCGTCCCGGCACGGGACAAAACGTAGTCTTATGGTTTGGTTTAAATCAGTCCGACTACAAACTTTATGTTACTAAATTTTATGCATATATGGCTCTTTCTCCTGTTGCAGGGTTGAAGCAGAACAATTCACCTGTTTGCAGCATTTGATGCATGATGACAGCGAGCTTTCGAGCAACAGCGATCCTTGCTTTTTTCATTCCTGATCGTTTAGCAATCCTCAGCCCCCATGCCTGTAGGGAAGAGGGCTTCTTTACTCTGGTGAGAATGGAATTGGCCGCTTCATAGAGCTGATGACGAATAATTCGATCACCACGCTTTGATATTCGACCACTGTAATCCATCTCGCCCGATTGTCTGCGCCTTGGCGTTAAACCAAAATATGCACCAACGCTTTTAGATTTTTCAAATCGGTTTGCATCGTAAACGGCGAGAACAAAATTAGCGGCTGTCATTGGGCCAACACCTGGAATGCTCATAAGTATTCTGCATTTTTGACAAGCATATGCATGATCCAGAACCAGCTCGTCCAGTTCATCTATTTTGGCTTTAATGGTTCTCAGCATATCCAGTTGGACTTGCAATGGTGCAGCGAGGGCTGTGCCTTCATCAATGATTTCTTGAATGCGGTTCTCAAAACTTACACCTGC
>PANS01000025.1 GCA_002708415.1 Micavibrio sp.
AATGGAGCTTGTTCGTCCCTGCCAACTATGCCCACATATGAAACGCATCACACTTCCTAAAATTTTAGAAGCACTCCAAACTGAAAGCCCTGAAGTTTTAATTGATGACAAACTGGCAGAGCGCGCCGTTATTCCTGTTCAAAAAATGTTAAATTTAAGCTAATGGAAATCACGAGTGATATTAAAGCGCTTGTTGAAATAGCCATTCGCGAAGATTTAGGTGAAATCGAAGGTAATACAACAGATTTTATTGGCGATATCACCACCCAATCTACAATCAATCCTGACGATTTAATTGCTGCCAGCATGGTCTCTCGCGAACATGGTGTTATCGCAGGCACGGATATCGCCAACTATGTGTTTAATAGAATATCGCCAAACATGACTGTCGACATGCATTTAGAAGATGGCGCGCACGTTGCACCTCAAGATAGAATTTTAACAGTTAGCGGTAAAGCACAAGATATTCTTCGAAGTGAACGTATCGCGCTTAATTTTATGACGCACCTAAGCGGCATCGCGAGTGAAACGGCGCGCTATGTTCAGGCAGTGTCCCACACCAAAGCCCAAATTCTTGATACACGCAAAACGTTGCCGGGGTGGCGCTTATTGCAAAAGCAGGCCGTTAAGATGGGCGGCGGGAAAAACCATCGCATGGGGCTTTACGACATGGTTCTTATTAAGGACAACCATATTGCTGCAGCTGGCAGTGTCACTGAAGCGCTCAACCGCATTAAAGCCTCTGGCAATGTTGTTAAAGCCATAAACTCACAAGTAAAAATTGAAATTGAAGTCGACACGCTTGAACAACTTCAGGAAGTCATTGAACACGGCGCAGCAGAAATTGTTCTTCTCGACAACATGCCGCCAACAGATTTAAAAACTGCCGTTGAAATGTGCGAAGGTAAACTTATTACCGAAGCTTCGGGTAGTGTAAACATGGAGACTGTTGTCAATATCGCCGAAAGCGGCGTTGATTATATTTCAATCGGCGCCCTCACACACAGCGTCAAAGTTTTTGATATTGGTTTAGATATGTAAGTAATAACTTACAGAACACCCATTTGTAAAAATATAATGTGAACAGCCGCAAACATATAATACCCGCCAAGCTGATAGGATGTATCAATTGCAACCGCCTCAAACGGATAACCAGTATATAGCGCCCCCATCAAAGCTGGTGGCATCGCAAAAGCAACCCAAAGCAAGCATGACAGCGCAAAATAACCTGACGCTGTGTTAATTTCCAAGAAACTCGCCAAAAAGGCATAAAAACAAGCCGACAAAAGCCATAAAAACAATGAAGCCACAAAAGGAAGTGCCGACTGGTCAATCTTATCTTTTTTAACGCCGCGCGCCGCCATCCATTTTTCACCCATAACTTTCGGATGATACCAAATCACTCCCAAGATAAAGGCAAAGATGCCAGAAAGAAAAAATGCGCCAAAGTGAATATCGAAATCAATCATAATAGTTCCCGTTATTACTACCTAGAGATCATTGTACATTAAGAATGGCGTTCCACCATCAATTTTTTAATTTCCGAAATAGATTTTGCTGGATTAAGATCTTTCGGACACGCATTGGTACAGTTCATAATCGTGTGGCAGCGATATAATTTAAACGGATCCTCAAGCTGATCAAGACGCTCTCCCGTTGCCTCATCACGACTATCCGTAATCCAGCGCCACGCATTCAGCAAAATCGCTGGCCCCATGAACTTATCACTATTCCACCAATAAGAAGGACATGATGTTGAACAACAAAAACATAAGATACAGCCCGACGGCCCTTTACCATCATCGCCATTAAGTTTTTGAGCATCTTCTGGGCTTTGTAAGCGCTCTTTTGTCGGCACAGGGCTATCTGTTTTCATCCACGGTTCAATAGAAGCATATTGTGCATAAGCATGGTTCAAATCAGGAACAAGGTCTTTCACAACGGGCATATGAGGCAATGGAGTAATTTTAACATCACCCTTTACCTCATTGATAGGCTTTAAGCACGCAAGTGTGTTGCGCCCATCAATATTCATGGCACAAGAACCACAAATTCCTTCACGACAAGAACGGCGGAAAGTCAGCGTACTATCAACATTGTCTTTAATGTGAATGATTGCATCAAGCACCATCTCACCGCAGTCATCTAAATTGATTTCATACTCATCCATACGAGGATTACTGTCTTCATCAGGATTCCAGCGATAGACCTTGAATTTTTTCTTATTTGATGCACCTTCGGCAGCATCAAACTTCTTGCCTTTTTTAACTTTTGAGTTCTTAGGAAGTGTGAACTTTGCCATTTAAATAACCTTTATTTTTTACCTCTTGGAAAATACAGGTAAATAGAGACTTTGTGAAGAGAATGCCATCAATTATTTATAATTATATGCTTACTGTTTTTAACTTCATTTTGGTTCAGGATCAATAATATGCAATGTTGACAAGACATCTTGATTATCCGTTACCATGCGGGTACGTATATCTAAAGAACTCCAGCCTGCTCTTTTTAAAATCTCAATGTCTTGTGTTGGAATATCTGGGATATAACCGCCACCATAAGCAGCCTGATCAAAAGTACCTAAAGGATTAACAAGTTCACGATCCATACCAATAGGGCGCCACTCAAAAGGATTACCTGAACGAAAATGCTCTGGACTTTTCGGGGCGTATTCTTTTTCTGGGGGATCACTTGCCTTTGACTTACGTTCTACTCCCGTGGCTCCACTGACCTCTATTGCCATCAGACGGATATGTGCCTCCCAATGAGTACCACCATGATTTAATTCCAGTAGTTCAATGATTAAAGCAGGGTTTTGTTCCAAAATGGACGCGCAATGAGATAGCGCCTCTTGGATGGCTGTCAATGGCTTATCCCCCTGCCCTTTATAAAACAACATATTACTCATAAAAAATGATCTTTCATATTTCACCAAACAAAGTCACAAAAAGAGGGGGAGTCTTTATCAAAAAGGCTCTCCCTCATTTCTCCATATGTTGATATTAAGATGCCTCTTTCCGGCTACGTACAGGTTAAAAAACTTGTCTATTTGTTTGTTAATTTCAACATACTACCGGCTCTAAAATAAACGGTTATTAATGAAGTGTGCGGTCATAACCATTTGGTAGAACCCATTTAAACATCTGCGAATATCTACTAAGAACCCAAGGATAGCTTTGAAGCATCCAAGGATATCTTTCTAACATCCGTAGAAGATAGTCCTGTGATAATTCAACTTGATGTGTCTGATCTCCATCTTGCGTCAAATTATCACAAACCTGATAGAATGCTTGAAACATCCCATCTCGCAACTTCCAAACGTTAACCACCGGAAAGTTACGCCCTCCTATACCGGCTGCTTTCGATCTCGCGAACGTCGCTGCCGCATCAGCACTGTGCGAGAAACCATATGCGAGTTGCATATCAGCCTCCTTTCTTCGCTATATTGCGAATCAGTACTTACATAGGATTGCGTTAAGCCTAACAGACAAAAAAACAAGCGTCAAAGCACCCATTTTTATAAATGGAATCAAATCGTTACATTTATTAAGATATTAATATACTCGTGCTTTGGGTGGAACGGCTTCAACTTCATCTGTCAGAGTCTGCATGATAACAGGACGATATATTAGATCCGTAGCGCCCTTTTCATCAACATTACAAATTGTGTGCTTCATCCATTTATCATCATCACGATCAGGGAAATCTTCACGGGCATGTGCGCCACGCGATTCTTCACGATTCACGGCGCCAGACAAACTTGCCACAGCCTGATAAAGCAAATTATCAAGCTCAAGCGTTTCAATAAGGTCGGTGTTAAACACTAATGAGCGATCTTTAATTTTAAGCTGATCGCGCTTATTAAAGATCTCAACAATCTTATCGTGCCCTTCTTCCAAAACATCACCTGTACGGAACACAGCCGCATGATCTTGCATTGTTGTTTGCATTTCCATACGAAGTTCTGACGTTGTCATCTCACCATCTGCGTTGCGATAATTATCCAAACGCTCTAATGCAGAAGCTCCATCATGACCTTCTGTTAAAGATTTATGCGGCGCATTTGGCGCAACAGTTTCTGCGCAACGTATTGCCGCAGCGCGACCAAACACAACCAAATCAAGAAGTGAGTTTGATCCCAAACGATTTGCCCCATGAACAGACACACAAGCCGCTTCACCAATAGCCATCAAACCAGGGACAACCGCATGCGGGTCTTTCTTCGTCGGAGAGACGACTTCTGTACGGAAGTTCGTTGGAATACCGCCCATATTATAATGCACTGTTGGCAATACTGGGATTGGTTCTTTCGTCACATCAACACCTGCAAAAATACGGGCGCTCTCTGCAATGCCTGGAAGACGGGATTGAATAATCTTTGGATCAAGATGCATAAGGTTTAAGTGAATATGATCTTTTTTCTCACCAACGCCACGACCTTCACGAATTTCAATTGTCATCGAACGGGACACAACATCACGCGAAGCAAGGTCTTTCGCGCTCGGTGCATAACGCTCCATAAAGCGCTCCCCTTCAGAGTTTGTAAGGTAACCACCTTCACCGCGTACCCCTTCGGTAATTAAACAACCTGCTCCATAAATACCTGTTGGATGAAACTGTGTAAATTCCATATCCTGCAGAGGAAGCCCCGCACGTGCCACCATACCACCACCATCACCTGTGCAAGTATGCGCTGAAGTACAAGAAAAGTAAGCTCGGCCATATCCACCTGTTGCCAAAATAGTTTGATGCGAACGGAAACGATGGATCTTACCATCATCCATATTCAGCGCCATAATACCAACACAGGCGCCGTTCTCATCCATAATCAAATCAAGGACAAAATACTCAATAAAAAATTGCGCCTTATGTTTTAACGATTGTTGATAAAGCGTATGCAGCATCGCATGGCCTGTACGGTCAGCCGCCGCACACGTTCTTTGCGCCGTACCCTTACCATAATGGGTAGTCATACCGCCAAAAGCACGTTGGTAAATTTTACCAGCCGCTGTACGCGAAAACGGAACACCATAGTGCTCTAACTCATAAATCGCAGGGATCGCTTCACGGCACATATATTCAATGGCGTCCTGATCACCGAGCCAGTCAGACCCTTTAATCGTGTCATACATGTGATAACGCCAGTCATCTTCGCCCATATTACCGAGGGCAGCTGAAATCCCTCCTTGTGCCGCCACTGTGTGCGAGCGCGTTGGAAAAACTTTAGAGATAATGGCAGTATTTAAGCCTTTTTCAGCGCAACCAAAACTGGCACGAAGCCCCGCTCCACCAGCACCAACAACAACGACATCATATTCGTGATCAATAACTTCGTAATTACCTAATTTATTATCTGACATTGATTAAACCTTTATACTCCTGCCATAAACGCCATTTTCAGCGCCGTTAAAATTGTGCTTAACCCCAGTACAAAAAAGAATAGTTTCATACCAACGACAATAACTGTACGGGCGTATTTACACGAAACATAATCCTCAAACACCACCTGAAGCTCTAACGCAAAATGCTTAAAGACACTGATCACAAACAACACAAGTAACAAAACGCTAACTGGGTGAGCAACCCATGCCATAAATTCATCATAAGATGCGCCACGCAAAGTCACCACTGAATAAATCATCCATAGCACAAGCGGTACATTGATAAGCGTTGTCAGGTGATGTTTCATAACGTGCGCCGTCCCGTAATGGGCAGAGCCTAGGCCTTTTGCTTTTGCTAAAGGCGTTTGGATTGAATTATTCATTGGTTGCCTCCTGACTTAAAACAGATTTATCTAAATTAAGGCTAAGGCTTCCCTCATTTATGGTCACATGCCACAATCCCAACGTAAATAACAGCGAAAGAATCAGAACAATATTACCAGACATAATGCCTTTTTTCTCATTAAGGCCAATGCCAACAGTCCATAGAAAATGACGCAGACCATTACCCAAATAAAAGAAAATCGCAAAAGACCATACTAAAAACAGATATTTCAATATCGGCATCGCAAGCCACTCTTGCGTTTGGTTGTAAATATCTTCTGAAAAGGCAACCGCAATAAACCACACACAAGTTAAAACCATTGTGCCAGCAAGCCCAATACCAACCATACGACCAGCAATCGACATCAAAGCGTTATAAGGCAAGCGATAAACTTGCAAATGCGGAGATAAAGGACGTTTTGATTGCGTATCTGGATCAGTCATAAATAATCTCTATTTTTAATAGGAAGCCTTGCGAAATGTCGACTTCAATAATATCGATATGTTTAGCAGAATTGATAAAAAAAATGAAGGCTAGATAAAGCCTCCATTTCAATAATACAAAGTAATTAAGCAGCCGCTTTCATATGGCTTTTAATTAACGTTTCAGCAATTTGAATACTGTTTAGAGCTGCGCCTTTACGAATATTATCCGACACACACCAAAAATTAAGACCGTGTTCAACACTATCGTCCTTACGAACACGTGATACGAACACATCATCTTCTCCAGCAATTTCAGCAGGTGTCACATATTCCATATCGCTATCAACATCAATAACTGTCACACCTTCTGCTTCACGCCATAAACGCATCGCCTCAAGTGGTGAAATACTCTTATCCTCAAATTCAACAGAAATCATTTCTGAATGGCCAATAAAGACAGGAACACGCACGCAATTGGCACAAACCTTGATATTAGGGTCGAGGATTTTTTGTGTTTCCACAACCATCTTCCACTCTTCTTTAGTCTGACCATCATCTAAGAACTTATCGATTTGCGGAATAACGTTAAAGGATATCTGTTTCGGGAAAACTTCATTTTCAACTTTATCATGCATAAAGAAATGACGTGATTGATTAAATAGTTCATCCATAGCAGATTTACCACCACCAGAGACAGACTGATACGTTGATACAACAACACGTTTAATCTTTGCGACATCGTGCAAAGGTTTTAACGCCACAACCATTTGAATGGTGGAGCAATTCGGATTAGCAATGATGTTCTTCTTTGTGTGCAATGCCATATCTTCCGGATTAACTTCAGGAACGATCAAAGGCACATCAGGATCCATACGGAAATGGCTTGTATTATCAATCACAACAGCGCCGGCAGCGCCAGCCTTTGGTGCAAATTCAGCAGAAATTGCCGCACCAGGAGAAGAAAGCACAATATCTGTTCCCGTAAAATCATACGTTGCAAGATCTTGCACCTTAAGATCCTGATCTCCAAAAGAGACTTCCTTACCCACTGAACGACTTGAAGCCAACGCCACCACTTCACTCACTGGAAAATTACGCTCGTGCAAAATATTAAGCATCTCATGCCCAACATTTCCAGTAGCGCCAACAACAGCAACCTTATAACTCATTAGAGAATTCCTTTTATATTCTTCGTTTTCGTATTATCCTGTAGATTATTAGCGGTATTCCTCCAATTTTTCAAACATTTAAATGACAGATAAACCAACAAATAAGCCCACAATCAAAGATTTAGAGCGCGCCGTTGAACAAGCTGACGCTTTGGCAGAACAAAAATCTAACTTTCTGGCCACAATGAGCCATGAAATCAGAACGCCAATGCAGTCAATCTATGGGCTTTTAGAGCTTATCGAGTATGAAAAGCCAGATTCTAATATCCTCACCATGGCACAAACAGCCAAACATTCGGCAAGCGGTCTTTTAGAAATTTTGGACGACATCTTGGATTTTGCCAAAATGGACGCAGATAAAATGGAACTTGATTTTTTTGAAGTTCCAATTCGTACGCTAGCCCGTGGTATTAACGAAGCGATGGCCGTGAAAGTACACGGTAAAAAAGTTGAACTTCTCGATGATATCCATGAAGACGTGCCTTTTGTTATGATTGGTGATCCAAAACGATTGCGCCAGATTATTATGAATTTGATGGGAAATGCCCTCAAATTTACATCAGAAGGCAATGTTACCATACGCATCACAAAAGTGAGCAATAATAAGGATCTCCCCGCACCCAACCTAATCTTACGTTTTGAAATCATTGATACAGGCCTTGGCATGAAGCAAGAAATTGCCGATAAGCTCTTCTCTCCCTTCACCCAAGCAGACAGTTCAACTTCTCGTAAATTTGGCGGCACTGGCCTTGGTCTCTCCATCTGTAAAAAGCTTGTAGAAATGATGGGCGGACAAATCGGTGTAATAAGCGCAGAGGGAAAAGGCTCGACTTTCTGGTTTGAAATTCCAACAGAAGAAGTCAGCACCGACGCACAAGCGGTTGATATGCCTGATTTAGAAGGAATATCCGTTTTATCCGTTGAAGATCACCCAATGGGCGCAAAAGAGATCGTGAAATCTTTGCGTTCTATGGGTGCAACAGTTGAAAGTTGCCCTACTTATGCAGAAGGCCTTGACCTAATGCAGCGCAGACCTTTTGATGTTGGTATTATTGACCAAGGATTGCCCGATGGACTTGGGCTGGATCTCATTAGGGAGATAATGGAAGAACGCCCGTTCATGGGTTTAATCATGTATACCGTTCGCGACGATGCCGGATTACAACATACACTACAAACTCTTGGCGTAAATTACCTCACAAAACCAGCCAGTCGTATTGGTTTAGGTGAAGCGGTAAAAGACGCCGCAAGTAAAGCAACAAAGATTGAAATCACAGGGCCAACAAAACTTCTGATTGCTGAAGATACCGAAACAGTACGTAACGTATTGCAAAAACAATTGGAAACATTGGGCGTTGATGCAACCTTTGTCGAAAATGGCGCACTCGCTCTAGAAGCGCTTAAAACAGGTGAATACGGTATTCTTTTCACCGATTTACACATGCCAGAAGTAGACGGATACGACGTTATTAAAGCAATACGTGAAGAAGACGAACGATTAAACAGGCACTTTCCTGTGATTGCCCTCACCGCCGATGTGCAAATGGCACAGCGCCAAGTTTATATGGGGCATGGTTTCGATGAATGCTTATTAAAACCTGTCTCACTCGGTCAATTTAGGCGGTTATTGATGCGTTGGGGACTTTTAAAAGGAACCACGTCCAAACCAACAACCACTCCTAAAAAAGAAACGACAGACGCTCCTTCATCTTCTAGTTCATCAGCTATTGATAAAAACGCCGTAATTGCCCAAATGGGATCATGGGATGATAGCATTATAGAGATACTCAAAATGTTTCCTGATATGGCGCAAAGTATCGTTGATCAAATCAATACCGCAGCCAATGAAAAAGACATGCATAATTTAGCTGAAGCAGCACACAGTCTTAAAGGCGCAGCGCGCTCGGCTGGCGCAAATACATTGGGTGACTTCGCCGCAAAATTACAAACAGCGGCAGAAACAAATCAAAAATTTAAAGATATTGTAAAGAGTGCGAACGAAGAATTTCAGCGCGTAAAAGAAGAGATAAAAGCTCTATAAGGCTTATGGGCAAGCAGCCTCTTCACCATCCGTATCACCATTATAGACAGCAGATACATTTGTAATCATCCAAATACGCATACATGTTGAACCATTTGGACAAATAGGATCGCCTATTGCTGTACTCGCCAACTCAATGTCCCCACCAGATGCATCAACAACATCGGCTTCACATTCAGAATATTGATTATCCAGTTTTGCCAACGCCGTTTGCAAAAATGCATCGGTTTTATCTGTTGATGTGTAAAAGAAAACACCATCAACACCGTTAAAATACTCCCACTCACCAAATAAATTCACAGATGTAGGGAAAAACTTTCCTGACGTTCCGCCAAACATATCAGCATGATCATTTGAATTACCAGGGTTACCAGGACATAATATATTACGCACTTGATCGTTTGCCGCTGCGCCAGATTTCGGTGCCGCCGTAAAATAAGAACTGCTCGGATTTATCGGATATGGCGTATTCGACGTTCCAATAAGGCCGCTATCCCCAGAGGGATAAGTCAACACACATTCCTGAATAGCCGAGCGAATAAAATTAATTTGAGAGTTAAGCTCCGTAATCGTATTAAATGTATTTTGTGATGTTGTCTGCTGGCTCGCTGGCTTCATGAATGAGGCCGTCAAGGCCGCCAAAAGCGCTATAGCGATCAGAATATAAACCAGAGCGCTTCCCGAAGTCGTATTGAGCAAATTACGTTTCATATAAATACTGTTAAATCCCTTTATCAAAAAACCCAGCCAACCTGTTACCGGCAGACTGGGTTTTAAAAACTATTAGTAATGTGCTTTCTATCTTTCTAAAAGAACAGAATAGAAGACATTGTCTGTACCATCGTAGAAACAACCTGAGGGTTGCCCCGTAAAGGCACGACAAGTTCCGACACTATCATTCCCTTGTATCACTTCAGCATCCGTTGTTTGTGCATCAAAGTCGTATAAATTATCCATGAGAATATCAATTTCTGCTGCTGTAGAGGCTGCAAGTAACGTTGGAACACCAGCATTTAATGCACAATTAGTCGTTGTGACACCAAGCTCTGTATTTGCTCGCGTACAAACGCTTGTTGTTACACCACGTAAAAAAGCGATAACATCATTACCTGCTCCCGCCGTGCTTATACCAATCTCCGGAACATTAAAGTTGGCATTAAATGTCCATGTTCCTTGATTACCACTTGCCATTAAATCTGTAGCCGCACTCTGGAAAACAGCACCACCGCCATCAGGATGAAAAACTAGATTCGCATTACCGCCAACAAAGTTAGACGGAGGGTTAAAAGCGAGATTATCAACGCCCGTACCGGCCAAAATCATACGCACTAACGATGTTCTAATTGACGTTGGATACTGCGTCATTGAAGCACTATTCAAAATTGCCGTTTCTTTTTCTGCTGATCCACCGCCTGAACGTGTCGATTGTGTTACCGCATATGATAATGCCGCAAAAAGCGCCACCGCGATAAGAATAAGAAAGAGAACATTCCCCTGCTCATTTTGTCTTGTTTGTCTTGTTTGTCTTGTTTGTATCATTTTCTTCTCCACTTTTTTCCGTATACCCATTGTAATTTATAATTTTACTATTATGTACCCTATTTTTTTAATATCTTAGCCTTTGCCACCCTTAGGCTCACTTACTGTAACCTTATTCACCTTCAATGTCGCCCCTAACTTATAAGTTTTATCACATTCTCGACCAACACACAGCTTTTCAAGAGAAACACGCCACCCTTGTCCACCGTTTTGAACATGGCCTAACGCCTCTCTGAATTCTGTAAAATTGGCTGTACTTCTTGCTGTGATAACCACAGATGACCCATTTGCCTTAATATCAATACCGCGATAAATATCTGAAGCCTCTTTAACAAAACTCTCAACATCTGCTTTACTAATTGGTTTTTCTTGAATGGATGGAACAGCGGGCTTCAACGCTTTAGTTTCTTTTAATTGGGCACGCAATTCAATCATACCTTGCATTTGAACAGCGGTATAAAGACCAATAGCTGCGGCAGCACCCCATGCAACACCTGCCGCAATAAGAACCGTTTTCCCTGCATTTTGCGGGAGCTTTTCTAAAAATATATTCAAATCATCGGCCGCTTTCGGATTAGCCAACTTCTTTAATGATTTAAAATCAAAGGATTTAAAATCCAATGCTTCTCTCCTAATCTATGTACCCAATTAATATTTTTATTCTTTTTATCTATCTACAATTTTACTTAAAAACTGTTAAAACCCCATTAGTTATAGAAAAAATTTATCTAAAATTTTATCTAGTTCCTTTCAGTCTAACACGTCCATCAGGCTCAATGCCTGGCTGTACCTTCCCTTTAATCGTTCCAATCCCTTGGCCATAAGCTGGAGGAATAAGAACTTCCCAATTTACAGATTTACCATTTACCTCATATTTCACAAGTGTTCCATCAATCGTTTTTAACTCATCTAGGAGCTCTTGAATACGCACCATGTGTTTAATTGTATCACTTTGAAGTGCATCGTATGCTTGGATCATGAGCTTTTGGCTAGTGCGCTGGGTTTCTTCCTTCACCTTCTCCAAATCTCTTTTTACAAAGTTTGTCAAAAAATACTGAAACACCAAGAAAGAGAAAATAATAAGTGTTAAGCCAACACCAACATACAACAATACTTTTGCTGCCGCGCGAGATAACTTTTCAGTATTAAGCATTTTATTTTGCCACGGAACAATATCCGCAACATCTGGATTAACGGTCACAAAATTAGCATCCATACTTTGAATACGTGGCAACAACGTACGCGCCGCGCCAAGAAAGACTTGCATACGACCTGTATCAGGATCCCACCTTAAAGCTGAAGCTAAGCCTTCTTGCTCGTATAAATAAACCGTTTCCCGATCCCAATATTCGCTATTTCCCGGCAAAGCGGCGGCCAACGGACACCAGCTATCTGGATTAGAAGCAAAAACGGCGGATGGAGAAGCCAAATACCAGCATTTTCCATCTTCAATCGTATAAGTATAGTGAACCTTTTCTGTACCACATGCTTGCGATGCCGCGTTCCATACCGCTTCTTCTTCCATACCGGCAACATGAGGAATAGAACCACCAATAAGTTCTTGAGGCAAATAAGGGGATAAATCAGAAACGAAGCGATCTGTCTCACCTGCTAAATAATCAGATAGGCCAGGACGCGGCATCAATCGTTCTTTTTTCTGCCCCTTTGCTTGAGACTTTGTTTCGTTATTACTTGAAAATACCACGATTACAAAGCCCCTCCCATGAGGCCGCCCATCATACCATCAAGGCTCATATTCATAACAGTTAGTGCATAAATCGCACTACCAAAGGCAAGAACCAGAAATACACCAGTTAACGCAAAAGCGATCCAAACAATTAACGAATGTTTTGTTTTTGCCGCCTGCGCCCGCATTTCTGCGATAGACTCGAGTATTGTAGCAACTTGATCCAAATCAGACAAGGTCGCAAGTTCCATTCTTTCACTTCTAGAAAGCGGCTCTCTATCTAACGCAGCTCCCAAACCAATTCCTCGTTCAAGCTCTGCATTGGCCGTTCTCCAATATTGAGCAACTTCGGGCGATGTTGTTGCTTCTGATGATTGTTCCAAAGCATCACCAATTGGAACAGATCCACGTAGCATTCGCGCACAAGCCACCATAGAATCAGTAAAACCCAAATCCCTTAAATAAGCACCAATCAGAGGAATTTTACGAACAACCCTTGCTGTTGGCCAATCCGTCTTCCCTTTATTGATAAAGAAAGAAAAGATCGCCCACCCCATAAATCCTGCTGTCGCATAAGCAATCCAAATAAGAATATCCCAAGTTAATCCAAGATTAGCCACAACACGATTATATTGCTCTAACTTATCTGGTTCTGTTGGTGCATTAGAACCAAACCCCCCTAAAACCATATCTTTACCCGCCGCCAAAGACGTCACAATTGTAAACACGTCAAAACCAAGCCAGCCCATCGTTCCCATGATGGCGCGCTGGTTTTTCTTTTTTTGCGTAATGGAATGAATAGCGTGAGGAATACCTTCTGTAAGCTTATTTGATTTTTCACTCGCTGCTAAAATCGCTAATGTTCCATGATCAAAAATCCTCAAGGCTTTTAAAGCATCAATAACACCAAGCCCCCTTGATAAAGCCTCACGCGCTGGTGCTAAAATATTCTGTCTTGTCGGACTAGTTTCTGCTTCAATAATTTTCCAAAAAGCCACACCAGGCGAAGAAACAGCGCTTGCTCTAAATTGTATTCCACGTAACAACTGAACTTGCCACCATGTGGATCTTGCAAGAAGTCTTTCTAAGGGGGAACGCGTATGCTCTCTTATTGATAAAACATAACCGCCCTTCTTAATAATTGCGGCGCGCACATCTTCTTCGGATGGAAGGTAAAAAGATTCTTTTTCTTTTTTAGTGCCTGAAATCGTTTCATAAGCTATTTCTGCGACCCACTGCTGCATAACTTACCCTCTATTCTTCCAGATAAGATACGGCGGCTTTAGGATCAACAAAACCACCAAGAACAAGGTCTACAAGACCTTCGCGGCGCGTATGCATAACAATATCGTCTTGACCAATCAAATCGTGAGGGTTATTCATCAAAGCTTCATAAACATGGTTGCGTTGCCCAGGACCAGAAGTGATTAAAATAGCATCAAGCAATAATGTTCGCCCTGAAATACCTGTTCTATTACAAAGATCACAGCCTGATGTATTATGTGTTTTCACACTTTCATCACCATTAAAACCAAATTCATTTAAATCCGAAGGAGTAAGTGACTCCTTGGCCGTACTGTCATGAGCACAGCCGCGACAAAGAGTCCGAACAAGCCGCTGATTCAAAATAGCCCGCACTTGCTGTGCAAGCGTATAAGTTGAAGATCTTTCTCTTTCCGCTGGCATTAATGAACGCATACGTTCAAACGTTTGCAGCGCAGTATCAGCGTGAATCGTAGAAATAACAGTGTGGCCAGATTCTGCCGCACGGAGCGATGTCTCAACCGTATCAGCATCACGCATCTCCCCAATAATAATATAATCAGGGTCATGACGCATCGAAGCACGAATAAGGTCCGCAAAATCACCGCCTCCTTGCCCTCCACGCACTTGCCATTGCGTCGCATAACGAAGCTCATACTCAATCGGATCTTCAATCGTTAAAACATGTTTACGGCGTCTATCAATTTGCTGCACACACGCATAAAGCGTTGTTGTCTTACCAGAGCCTGTCGGACCAGAAAGAAGAATCAAGCCACCGCCCCCTTTAATTTCAGGAGACAAAAGATTGGCTAAATGATCACCAACATCTTCATGACGACGAAAAAGTTCATCAAATCCCTTAAGAGCCGCCCTGTCGAGCAAACGAAGTGTGATCTTTTCACCATCTTGTGCTTGTGGTCCCGCAGCAACACGAACATCAACATTTCTACCTTGCCACATAAAACCAAAACGACCATCTTTTGGTGTTACACGATCACCAAAGTTTAAGCCCGCATCACGCTTTAAAAGTGTTGTCAAACGGGCCATTGCTTCTGCTGGTAATAAATGAACAGGAATAAGATCTCCATCAATACGATATTTGATCCAGTTCGGCGCATCAGGATTATTATCCTGTACCAAGTGAATATCTGATGCACGCATCTGTAAAGCTTCAGCAAGTAAATCTCGTTGAAAACGATTTAACAACAGGCCATTATCAATATCACCAAGCCATTGCGAAAGTGTTTTTTCACACCGATCTGCTGATAAATCATGCACGGAACGCAGTGTTTCTAAAAGCTCAGCACGGTCCCACATCTCAATATCAACTTTGTCGACATTAAAACCACTACGACGTGCGGTAGAAATCAAAGTTTCAATTTGCTTGTCATTTAGATCATCTAATGGCGCTATTTTCAAAACACCGTCACTAAGACCTATAAGGTGAATACTTAATGGAAGCCATGCTTGAACAGGCAAGATAGAGCGCAAAGTGTCTCCAGTCGCCCTATTTTTAATTCCCTCTTCTTCATTTTGCTCTTGGCCAGAAACCGCACCAGCCATATCCAAGAGTTGCTCAGTTGAACGCGAAACTCCATATTCCAAAAGCATAGAACGTTCACGTTGAACCATATCCAAATAGCGCTCGCGGCCTTCTTTGGAACGAATTTTGCGACGATCTGCCATATTACGACGTTCATAACCTACAGGAGATCCTTTGTCTTCTTTGCGACGATCTGTATCATCCTCAGCACGCGCATCAGCAACAGAATCTACGCCCGATTTTTTTATAATTTCAATTGGTGGATCTTCACTATCCATTTAAACCCTTTGTTCTATATTTAATTTAGCGATTATTAGATGATAAAGAGTTGCCGCTACTACTAGTGCTATTACCGCTACTGTTACCATCCGATTGTGAACCATTGGTGTTAACACTTGATAAAGATTTATCAAAAAGAATAAGAACTTTTTGTTTATCAACGCTAAATTGAACTGCACTTGAACGAACACGAACATCCCAAAGTACGCCACCAATAACGGCTTCCTCACCATCAAAAACAACACGGCTACCTCCAGGTCCTGCAACAATAGCACGATTTGAAGCTAGGGATGTAATACGATACCCATCCAAGACGCCACGCACGTCAATAATGGGATTAGATTTTTTTGTCGTAGCACTACTAGTTCCAGAAGTGGCAGTTTGATCTGATGATGTCACATCAGAAAGTACGTTTCCTTCAGTAGATTCATTACCCAAACCCAACTCTTGTGCCGACAAACGTGGAACGTCAGAAAAATACGAAGTATCCTCAACGCCGCCAAGGAAAATTGTTTCACTATCCTTATTAACAGCTTTAGTCGCGCTTCCTCTTAGCGGTAAAACCAAAATACCGCGAGCTCCATCATGCCTGATTTGAATATCATCTAAAATATCACCTTCTCGAACGGGCTCCCAAGTCAAAGTCATTGGGCACGCTTCCACAGGATCAAGAAGAGTTCCCGCAGCGCAGCCTTTTCTAGAAATCTCTACACCGTTCTTTTCATTAGACAGGCGAATATCCTGAAGCATAATCGGTGTATCACCAACATTAACCAATGATACTGTGATAGCAGAACTCGTTTGAATACCAGTTCCAAAGTCCACTTCCGTTTGAGAGGATGTTAGCAATCCTTTACCTGGAACAGCCGAAGGAAACACATCAGCCTGAGAGGCACTATCGGGTTCGTATGAGCCATTCAATGGAATACTTGTGACAGCCGCCGGCCCATCATGATCAACAACAAGCACACCTGATGCAGGTCCTGTTTGCTCCGGTGACCATGTAATTGTCGCCAGACAAGCCTCTCCCGAATTCAAAGAAGCACAATCAGCATTAAGCGTAAAACCAGACTCAGGATTTGCTTGAACACTCAAATTAAAAATATTGATTTTTTTAGACGTTACATTACGAAGAACAATAGACTTAATTTGTGTACGACTATCACTTAACGAACCAAATTCAAGAGCAGATGGAACAGCTTCAATATCATTAACCAACTCAAAACGATCATCATCACTCGCATCAACAGTACCTGCAACTGTCGAAGTAATTAACTTTGAACGCCCATCATGACGAATGAGCAGCTCGACACGAAAACGACCGCGTTGCAACCCCTTAACAGAAAGAGCAACAGCACAAACCGCGCCCGACTCTAAAGGGTCTTTAGCACATTGATTTTGTGCAATTGAAGCAGAAACATTAGACGAAGGATAAATATCTATCGCCCCCATCGTAACAGGCTTATTTCCATCATTACGAAATAACAACACTACCTGAGAAGCAGAACCAAGCGTAACATTACCACTATCCAAATTACTGTTAACAGCCGATAATCCTCCTCCAGCCTTACCTTGAGGGTTTCTTGCCCCTGGATCTTCAAATGCAGACTGCGCATAAACATGGGGAGAGAGAAGGAAAACTCCCACCAAAAATACGGATATAACAATCTTTAAATCTATGTCTAATATATTTTTCATATCCATCTATTGTACCACAAATAAATTATTCTTTATTTTCATTATCTGACTCAGCAATAAAGCCCGACTCATAACCAGAACTATAGTTATCAATTACATCCTGAGCCGCACCATCAAGAGAACGTTTAGCCCCCTCTACACTACCTCTTGATATACGCGATCCAGATTGAGAGGGAACATACACATCACTAAAATCATTGATACTTTTTGATACCCGGCCTTTAGGCGTAACATCTTCCAACAAAGGTGATGGCACATACTCATCCGCTTTCTCCACAGCAGTTTGCGAAGGTTGATCAGCAAATAAATCAATATTGCTCACCGCTGGTTCCGTTACCACTTCTGGCGCCACAGGCACAACCAAACCATCCTCCGAAGGCATAGAATATTTATCCACCACGTCCTCAGATACTTTTGGCATCACAGGAGCTTCCACAACATCCTCTACAGGTGTAATAATCTCCGGCTCTTCTGGAACAGCAACAACCTCAGGTTCAATAATAGATTCGGGCTCATCAACTGGCTTGACAACTAGATCAGGCTCAACCACGACAGGCTCTGCCTTAGCTTCATTTTTTTGAGTTGGCACCTTAATAACTGGCTCATACTGTGTTTCAGAATTATAGGTTGTCTTAGATGAGGGGGATGAAGATTGAACAGGCGCCTCTCTTGTTGTCTTATAGGGACGTTCTTGATTTGACTTTAACCAATCAGACCGTGCAGCGCTTTCAACAAAAACTTCCTGCTTTTTTGCATCTAGATAGCCTTTATAACGCTGATCTTCTCCTGATGTATAAACAACAACCCGAGGGCGCATCATAAACACCAACTCAAGATTATTCGCTCCAGCTGAGCGGCTATCTGGCAATAGCGGCTCCATCAAACCAACGCCGCGACTATCAAAATCATCATTCTCTCTAACAAGACCACCAATCAACAACGAATCTCCTGGGCGAATGCGCACTTGCGTATTAAGCTCACGTTCAGAGGTATCAGGAAGCTGAATGGTTGTGCTCGTTCCAGTCGCGCCACCATCAGAGAATGTAAACGGTGTAATTGAGTTTACGTTCTCTAAAGAAATATCAACATCAGCGTAAACTGTCGACTTATCCCAAGAACTGGCGATAGAAAGCGTAAAACCAGAATCCACACTGTCCGTACTCACTGCCGTTGTCGACTGCCCTTGATCAAGAGTCGTTGTAATTTCTGATACATAATTCTCAGTATCCGCCACACGAAGCTCTGCACTTGATCCAGACAGAACTGAAATTTGCGGCTGTGAAATCGTTTTAACCGCACCAAATGTTGATAGAAATTCAAAAACTTCCGTTGGATTAGCATCTTCACCAATAAGGTTTGTCGTGGGCAAGCCAATACTAACAGGATTTGTTGCGCCAACCGCGCTGCCCGCAACAGCAGCACTAAAATTAAATTTACCAATAGTTGCAAAATCAGACCAGTTAATACCAGATGTATTATCTGCACTTAACGAAACTTCCCAAATATAAGTTTCAAAAACAATCAAAGCCGTATTGGCGCGTAATCTTTGAAAATAATTTTCAGCCAACTTAGAACTGCGCTGCGTCGCCCTATAAACAATACTGCGCGTTGTTGGATCAGACACAGGCGCCTGCGTAGAAAGTGAAGACCCAGATATTCCACCAGAAACACCTCTTCCAGCAGATGCGACACTTCCGCCAAGCCCAGACCTTCCACCAACCCCAGACCTCCCTCCAAGAACAGCCGTCAAACCTGTAATCACATCATTAATAAAACCTGTATCACCATCCACACCAATTGGCGGCAAAGTCACGGTAAAAATTTGCGAATCTTTAACAACAACAACACCATCTTCAAATGAACAATAAAGGTCAGCAAGAGAACAAACGCGTTCAACAACTTTATCCAAATCCCCCTTAAGGTTGGCAACAGTTATACGACGCGTCAGGCCTTCTTCTGTTTCAAATGCTAAAGAAACATCATAATCAGCCAGGACAAGCTGCAATGCTCCTGCGACAGTTTCACCACGAAGTTCAAATGGCCCAACACGATCATCGGGAAGCGTTCCGCCAGTCAAAACAGACGGCACCAACACATCCTCACCGAGGGGCAGATACATCACACTATCTGGACGCTCATTCACAGCCTGCCGTCGCTCTTCCGCAGTTACTGGCGCTGGTATATTTGCATTGCGCGCATCTGGAACATTTACATCAGCGCACCCTGCAGTAAACAGGGAAAAACCAAAAACAATCCCCACACACACAATTCTTTTCGCATTATTTTTCATCTGACTACCCAAAGAGACACCTTGCATGCTCATGAAGACCTTCTTTCCCAAATCTTAAAAGTCCGCTCAACAGTTTTTATCAAACGTTCTTTTTCAATTGGCTTTTTCAATACTGACCCAACACCCCAAGTATTTGCCTGCTCAAGAATATCGGGACTATCGTCACCCGTTGCTAGAATAACGGGAATTTGTATGTTCTGACCACGGATTGCCCGAATAAACTCAAATCCATCCACAGGCTCCATTCGTAAATCAACTACAGCCATATCAAATTTTTCAGATTTCATTTTTTCAAGAGCTTCCCCACCCTGCACAGCTTCAACAACACTAAAGCCACTATCAACCAAAAACTTAACGATTTGCATACGAACAAAATCATTATCTTCAACAACAAGGATGTTTTTCTCTGACATATATAAAACTAAACTCTAACAGGTTACACGAATGGTTGGACGAACGCCGCCGAATCATGAAGAATCAATCCTATAAAAATAAAGGGATTTTGCATTTTAGGCAATCCCCTCGTACTTACCATCCAAAACAAAGTATTATTGAAAATAAATGATTGATACTCTTACAGCAATAATTTTTATGGGCGGCGCAGCCACTCTTGGCACCTTATCCATAATAGATCTAAAAACATTTCTTCTCCCCAACAAATGGGTTGCAACATTCGCGGTACTTGGTTTCAGCTTTCATGCAATCAATGCCTTTGAAGCACTTTCAATAGAACAAGTCACCTACGGCGCTTTAGCTGGTTTTTGGACTCTCTACATTATTCGCGCAGGCGGTAATTGGTACTATAAGCAAGACTCTCTTGGTCTTGGTGACGTAAAGCTTCTCGGCGCAGCAGGCATCTGGCTGGGCGTTGAGGGCGTTTTCTTCGCCATTACAGCAGGAGCTTTTGCAGGCCTTATCCATGGCATTATCTATGCCGTTTGGGTCTCAATAAAAAACAAGCAACCTATTCAAATGGCACGCCTACGCATTCCGGCAGGCCCCGGCTTTGCTATCGGCACCCTTGGCGTCATAACTTGGCAATACCGTGATTTACTTGTACAATCTTTTCAAAATGCATTCTAAATCCTTGCTATATATTACTTTTAGCGCTTATAGTCCTTTTTTGATATGACACAAAATAATCAAAACACTTCAAGCCAAGATAACTTTGAAAAAGTAGATCGAAGCGCTTTTAATCAAGATCATCTAATCGGCATTGAAACCTTAAATAAAGATGAAATTAACATCATCTTGGATCTGGCAAATTACTACGCAGACCGCCTTGATGATCGCGCCTTTAAACCTAATATTTTAAAAGATCAAATTGTTCTCACTTTATTTTTTGAAGATTCAACACGCACACGCACTTCATTTGAAATGGCCGCCAAACGCCTTGGCGCTGACGTTGTAAACATTGATCTTCGCACAAGCTCATTAAGTAAAGGCGAAAGTCTTACGGATACAATTCACACACTACATTCAATGTTGCGCCCTGATGCCATTGTCGTTCGTCACAGTGAATATGGCGCACCACAATTTATTTCAAAACTGGTTGATTGTCCTGTGATTAACGCAGGTGACAGCTGGCATGAACATCCAACCCAAGCTCTACTCGACGCCCTAACAATCCGTCGCAAGCTGGGTAAAATTGAAGATTTAAAAATCGCAATCTGTGGTGATATCTCTCACAGCCGCGTTGCCGCATCGAACATGATTCTTCTCACCAAGCTTGGGGCAGAGGTTAACGTCGTTGCTCCACCTGCCCTCATGCCTGAAAAATTTCCTGCAGGAGCCGATACCGCGCAAATTAAAAAATTTGAGAGCCTTGAAGAAGGCATCAAAGATTGTGACGTTGTCATGATGCTTCGTAATCAAATGGAACGCATGCAAGCTGGCCTCATTGCATCAGAAGAAGAATTCTTTGAACAATACGGCTTAACAAAAGAAAAACTGGCAAATGCCAAGAAAAATGCACTCGTTATGCATCCTGGGCCAATGAATCGCGGTGTAGAAATTGCCGACGATGTCGCTGATGATCCTGTTCATTCAATGATCCTTGAGCAGGTAAGAAACGGTGTTCCGACACGCATGGCTGTGATGGACATTCTTATGAAAGAACGCATCTAAAATGCAAAATGCTTTACTTCTCTTAAGTCCTTTCATTTTTGGTTACCTCTTAGGCTCCATTCCCTTTGGCCTCGTTCTTTGTAAAATATTTGGTTATGGTGATATTCGTAAAATTGGGTCAGGCAATATTGGCGCAACAAATGTTTTAAGAACTGGCAATAAATTCCTCGCTTTTATCACATTACTATTAGATAGCGGCAAAGGAGTCATTGCTGTTTTAATTACACTCGCATTTTTTGATTTTAATGCCGCCATGTTTGCAGGTTTCGGGGCACTACTCGGCCATCTTTATCCAGTTTGGTTAAAATTCAAAGGTGGGAAAGGTGTTGCCACAACTTTGGGCACACTCATCGCTCTCACCCCTCTTGTTGGTGTTGCAGCCTGCGTGGCATGGTTAGCCATGGCGTTTATTTTTCGAATATCATCTTTATCGGCTCTCATCGCTGTAGGGCTATCTCCGCTCATGGCTTATTTCCTGCAAGACAATCAAAACCTTCCTTATGTGTACGCAGCCATTGCCGCTCTCGTTTGGTTCAAACATAGTGAAAATATCCAACGCATCATCAAAGGCACTGAACCTAAAATAGGTCAAAAGAAAAAATAATGAATTTGTTTAGCCATGCTTCTTTTTCTTCTAATGAGCCGCTTCCTTTGGCTGAAAAATTAAACTGGCTTCGTCTTATCCGTACCGACAATGTGGGCCCCATTACTTTTTATAAACTTATTGAGAAATATGGATCAGCGACTGAAGCTTTAAACGCCCTTCCGGAACTCTCTCGCAAAGGTGGCCGTAAAAAAGAATTAAAAGCGCCAGAACTTTCACAAATTGAATGCGAATATGAAGCGCTTCAAAAATTGAACGGCGATATTGTTTGCGCTGCCGATCCACTTTACCCACTTGCCCTTGGTGCAACAGAAGACGCACCTCCTGTTCTCTCTTATATAGGTGACATCAAACTCGCCCGAGCGCCTTGCCTTGCTATGGTAGGCGCACGCAACGCCTCTCTCAATGCGCGTAAGTTCGCTCAAAAGATTGCTGGTGAATTAGGCCAAGCTGGACAGGTCATTGTTTCTGGCCTCGCTCGCGGCATTGATACATCTGCGCATGAAGGCGCGCTTACATCCGGAACAATCGCGGTTGTCGCAGGCGGTATAGATGTGATCTACCCTCGCGAGAATCAAAAACTCTACGAACAAATATGCGCACAAGGCCTAGTATTTGCTGAAAGCCCGCTTGGTATGCAGCCCATTGCCCGCCATTTTCCAAAGCGTAACCGCATTGTATCTGGATTATCCGCTGGCATTTTAGTCATCGAAGCAACCTTACGCTCTGGCTCACTTATCACTGCCCGCATGGCAGGAGAGCAAGGCCGTGATGTTTACGCCGTTCCAGGATACCCTGCCGATCCACGCGCCGAAGGGCCAAATAAGCTCATCCAAGATGGCGCTATCCTCGTCCAGCGCGCAGAAGATATCCTCAGTTCCTTACAAAATTTTTCTGGCGGGACAACTTTAAAAGATAGTGCCACGCAAACGCCCTCTAATCTGTACGCTCCAGCCAATGATATTGAGACCGAACCAACGCAAAATACACGAGAAATTATTTTACAGAATCTTTCTCAAATGCCAGTAAGTGTTGACGAATTGATCAATGCGTGTCATTTGACTATTCCTGAAGTGCAAATGACCTTGCTAGAATTAGAACTCGCAGGTCGCCTTCAAAGGCTTCCGGGAAACCGTGTTGCCTTATTAGATTAAGGAATAAATATGAGCGCGCCCAATGTTGTAATCGTTGAGTCCCCTGCAAAGGCGAAGACTATTAATAAGTATCTTGGATCTGATTATGCAGTGATTGCTTCTTATGGTCATGTTCGTGATCTGGTTAATAAAGATGGATCTGTTAGGCCTGACGAAGATTTTGCCATGACTTGGCAACTTGGTGATCGCGCCAAGAAAAACGTCAATGACATTAAAAAGTTAGTAAAAGCGGCTAACACAATCTATCTCGCAACTGACCCTGATAGAGAGGGAGAAGCCATTTCATGGCATATCAACGAGATCCTAGAAGAAGCAAACCTACTTAAAGACAAGGAAATTTACCGTGTTGCCTTTAACGAGATCACAAAGAACGCTGTTAAAGAAGCTTTTGACCATGCGCGTGAGCTTGATCAAGATCTAATCGATGCCTATATGGCGCGCCGCGCTCTTGATTACCTAGTGGGTTTTAACATCTCCCCTATTCTATGGCGTAAGCTACCTGGATCACGCTCCGCTGGCCGTGTACAATCTGTTGCACTACGACTGGTGAGTGACCGCGAAGCAGAAATCGAAGCTTTTGATCCGCAAGAATACTGGTCATTAGAAACACTGCTTCATAACAAAGACGGCGCTCCATTTACTGCACGTCTAACAACATTATCAGGCAACAAGCTTGGCAAGTTAGATATTGGCTCGGAGAAAGATTCTAATACGGCAGCTGGCCGCATCCGCGCCAAAGATTTACGCGTTACAAAGCTAACCAAGAAACAAGCGCGCCGTAACCCGCCTGCTCCGTTTATTACATCATCGATGCAAATGGAAGCGTCTGGCAAACTCGGTATGTCCGCATCAAAAACAATGCGTACCGCGCAGCGCCTCTATGAAGAAGGTCTCATCACATATATGAGAACGGATGGAACAACTCTTTCTGCCGATGCTGTAGACCAAGCGCGCGCGCTCATTAAAAGTGACTACGGTGATAAATATTTACCAAATGAGCCGCGCCTTTATAAATCAAAAGCAAAAAATGCACAGGAAGCACACGAAGCAATCCGCCCTACGGACTTAAGCAAAACGCCAAGTTCATTAAAGCTCGAACATGATGAACAACGCCTTTATGATCTCATTTGGAAACGCACAATGGCGTCACAAATGGAAAACGCGATCATGGATCAAGTTGCCGCGGATCTCTCCGATGGCACCGATGATGTTGTATTACGCGCTAACGGATCAGTTATCTCATTTGATGGTTTTTTAACGCTTTATATCGAAGAATCTGATGATGAGACAGAAGAGAAAAACGACAAAGATCGTATTCTTCCTGTTCTTAATGAAGGCGATAAAACAAAACTAATCGAAGTACG